>JAKATV010000265.1 GCA_021818565.1 Planctomycetota bacterium | reverse complement strand
TATATCCACTGGATCTAGTAGCCATTCTCCCCCCGCCCCGCCGCCGGCTCCCGCGGTCAAAATCGTTGCCGTCGGGGATACTGTCAGCGTGGCACCGGAGGTATCCACTAACCCGCCTGCCCCGCTGACTGTGGCACTGGCGTTTAATAGCGCATCGGCCCCGATATAGTCATAATTGCTGGCATCGCTGTAACCTGTGGCGGAAGTTGGATCCGCTTTCACGCCAATAAGTATCTTGCCGCCCCCGTTGGCCCCCGCAGCGGTCAGCAGGGTGTTGGTATCCGCGAAGCTGCCATCGGCATGTTCGGTAACGCCCACGCCAATGTTGCCACCGTTAATTTTAATTGTGCCGCCGGTACCATTGGCTCCCTGATTAGCCGCATCGAGTTTGCCGGAGACCAGAACTGTGGAATTTGATCCGCCATGAAGGGTAATATTGCCCGCCTTGACCGTGCCGGTGTTGCGAATCGCCAGAGAAAACATATCCCCGGCCGACATATTAACCTGCCCACCGGCAGCGTCCACGGTTCCCGTGTTGGTGACTGCGGCCTTGGCTCCGTGTGCAGCAGTTGTGCCCGAGTCGGACACTTTGACAAACATGTTGCCGTCCATTTTGCCGATCAGCACATCATTGCCGGCGGCCATGACGACGGTGCCCTGGGGAGCAATAATTTCACCGGAGTTGGCGACCATCTGGCCGACAAAATTTACCGCTGAGGCATGAATATTGCCCGCATTAAGCACCGAACCGGTGACATCGGTAAAGTGATTGACACCTTGCAGAAAATCAGAATTGCTCAAATTACCGGCGGCGGCAAAAATTTGCCCGACGTTGATCACCGCCCCCTGGCCAAACATCACGCCGGCCGGATTGACCATATACACAATACCATTGGCGAACAGGTTTCCGTCAATGGCCGTCGGTGAAGCTCCACTGATGCGGTTAAGCACCGTGGCGGTGCTGCCGGGTTGAATAAACCGTACGGTATCCCCGGTGGGAATGTTAAATTTGGAATAATCGATAATGGTCTGATTGGCCGCGGTAATGGTGGTGGTGTTGCCGGAGGTTGCAAACCCCGCGGCACCGTGCTCCACCTGCGTAACGACAATGGGAGCGGCGGCCTTGACCGTGGTGCTTACGGCCATGGACGCGGCCAGTGTCATACCCAATGAAAGGGCGGTTTTACGGGATAATTTTTTAGTCGCTTTGCGCGTTTCAAAGGTGCGTGCCGCCATGATGAAGTCTCCTAATTGGATGTTCGCCGCTGATAATAAAACGCGGCTGGATAAAATTCGTTGCGTATCTGAAGCTTAGTAACTCACAGTAAATACAAAATTAACCTGGCTGGAACCGGGTGATACATCCGTACCGCCCGGGCTGGCACTACTGGCATTAAGCCGGGTAAGCGCCACGCCCCAATCCACCATCAAACTCATGTTGTGCTTAATATCCAACTGCAACCCAAGGCCGGTACCCACCAGCGTGGAATCGGTTTCATAGCTCTGTCGGTTGGAATTAACCACCTGCCCCACGTCCAGAAACGCCTTGCCGATCAAATCCCAATCCGTGGGGCCGTAGGGTTCCTGCGGTACCCAGCGGAACGGTTGGCCAAAAACGCTGCCGGCATTGGGATTAACCGGAAACAAATGCGGAATATGCACACGGTATTCCACCGAGCCAATGCCCACGGAATCGCCGGCGGTAACATATTCCGGATACCCGCGAACCGTGTACAGGCCGCCGGCGGTCATTTCATCTTCAGCCGGCAGGCGATTATTAAAGGCTTCCTGTCCGGAGATGGAGATTTTAATCTGATTGGCCAGCGTGCTGGTGCCGGCCTGATATCCCTTGGGGTCCAGCAGCGGCTCTAAGTAAAACTCGCATACCGAATCACCCTGAATCATCACCCAGTTTTTATTAACATTCAAGCGGCCAAGCTGCTGCAAAGAGGCGTCGGAAGACGTGGTAAATCCGCCAAGCACCGTGGCATCCGCCCAGGATTGCACGGTGGGCGTGTAATGATCCAGATGCAGACCTACGTAGGGGATAACAATATCCCCCGTACCGGTTTGCCCCAGCAGCGTATTATCAACAAATATATGTTGATATTTAGCGCCTGCGATCAAATCAATAAACAGGCGGTTGTGCTGAAATACGTTCAATATTCCTTCGCCACCCAGGGTGGATTCATCACCATTGAAAAAGGCGTTGCCAAAGCCCACATCCGAGGCGCTGAAATCATCGTAGCCGCCATACACACGAACACGCAGGCGATTATTACGGGTAACGGGAATGTTGTATGAGCCGTTGACCGAATTTTGCTTGGTAAAGCCCGCGGTGCTGTACTGCAAATTGAAAATATCGTTAAAACCCAGCAGTTGATTATCTACCAGGCCAAAGGTTTCCCGCCAGGGGTTGGTTTGCTCCGTACCGGTGTTGGATAACTGAAAATAAACGTGCCAAGGCTTGGATTCATGCACCAGATAGTCTAAATCCACAGCATCCGGCGTTGCGGAACTTTTATCAGGTGATACCGCGACAGCCACCTGAGTGCCGGGCTGACGGTTAATCTGGTCGATATACTGGTTGAGCACTTTGGGATTCAGCAAATCGGTGGTGCCGGGCTTGTTGGCGCTGGCCGGCTGGATGGGCGAATTTTCCGCTATGTCGGCGGCCAGAGGGTTATCAATGCGGTTTTTCTGCCCACTGAATCTTCCACCGGAGGCAACCGTGCGAACTTTTGTAACCACTGCGGTATACACCTGCAAATGCAGCGTGGTGTCGCCGGCCGGGCGAATGTCTTTGCCATTGGAAATATCTTTGCCATACACGCTGACGTAAACGCCAACCTGCCCGTGGGAATTTAGAAAAGCCACAATCTGGCGGGAAAGAGACCGTATGGCGGTGGCATGAAATTTCTGTACGCTTCCCCGGGCTAACAGCCCCAGCTTGGCATGGATAATCTGCACATCGGTTCGCAATACGCGCTGGCCGCCGACGGTTGTGGCGTAAGCGGTGACATACCCGGACGGCTTAAGGCCCAGCACCACCGACATGGAATCAATTTGAGAAATGGGAATTTGCCCTGGTGCCGGATGGGCATAACGCACCACAAGCGGTGAAACGGCATAAGTTGGTCCGTCATTAATGACTTGCGCGGGAACCACCGCCTTGGCCGTAACTTGGGCGGGCACCGGGGTGGGGGGAATTTGCGCATTAGCGGCCCCGCCGACAAACACCGCTGACAAAACAGCGATAGCGGAACTTTGAATCAGCCGTCGTTTATGACCAGCTGGAGCATGATGGCGTGATGAATTTCGGCTGACAAAACTGATCATGGCGTGCGTTCCTCATTTTTCCGACGAGCAAATTTACCGTCTATGGCCTGTCTGTATCCCGCGGTACGGCGGGAAAGTTAAAGGGATGATGTTACCACGCGTCGAGGTCAGGGGACTGTCGTGAAAATTGACGCGTGGTACCAGTGTCGGCAACTCCCGGACGGTCATGCTGAATTTCATCATCACTCTATCTGTTCCTATCAGACTTGGGCGGCAGTATAAGCGCGTCTGATTTATTTTACAATTCTTTTTTTTGGTATTTTTTGGTATTTATCGCCAACCGTCCTGCGGCGGGTTGCGGGTTGCCGGTTACGCCGCAGGCCGCGCAGACGCCGCTACAGTGGAATTATGCATCACCGCGCCAGAATCAGGGCGATAGTTCCCAGAATCACACAATAAATGGCAAACGGTGTCAGGCGGCGGGTTTCAAAATATTTCATCAGGAATTTGGTGCTTAAATAAGCGGTGATGCCCGCGGCAATGGCGGCTGGAATAGTCAGATGCAGGATGGCCCGCGCTTCGGGTTTTAACAGGGCCGGTACTTTTAATAACCCGGCTGCGGCGATCACGGGCGTGGCCAGCATAAAGGCAAAGCGGCAGGCTTCTTCATACGTCAGCCCCGCCAATACCCCGCCGACAATCGCCACACCGCTGCGGGAAATGCCGGGAAATAAAGCCAGTGTCTGTGCCGCCCCCACCGCTGTGGCCTGCGGAAATGTTAAATCTTCCGCTTTTTTCCGCTGCCGCGCGGCGGCGCGCTTTTCGGCAAATTTCTTCATGTAATCTCCCAGAAACATCACGCCGCCGTTAAGAATTAAAAATACGCACACCATCCAGTAATATCGTGGATCATCAAAAAACAATTTGAATTTCTTCTCAAACGCCAGGCCCACCAAACCCACGACAATCGTGCCGGCGACCAGCAGCCAGGCAAATTTGCTGTCCTGATCATAAACCAGCTTGCGACGTTTGACGCTGCCCAGATACGCCAATACGACGGTTTTCCATTGCTTCCAGAAATAGATTACCAAAGCCGCCGCGGTTGCCAGATGCAGGGCCACGACAAAACTGAGAAAATTTTTGTTATTCGTATTGAAATGCCAATGCAGCAGATGCTTGACGATAATAATATGCCCCAGACTGCTGATGGGGAAAAGCTCGGAAACGCCCTGCAATACGCCTAAAAATATTGCTTGGAACAGCGTTAAATGCGTTGTGGCGGCGGTATGAAGCATATAAACAACCCCCTAAAAATCAGGTAACGTTGAACCACATCCCGGCGCTGTGCAACATGCACGTGCGCCCTGCGTTTGGTTTTGTACCAGAGGTTCCTAGAATATGCTAATGGAATCTTGTGCGTGCCGGAAAAATACCATGACCCGATTAACCCCTCAGCGAATAAAACCCATCCATTTTTTGGCCCCCCGTTGGGTATACGCGCCAATCGCCCGTGTTCTTCTGGCGGTGCTCGTCGCCAATGCCATCGCATCTATCGCCATAGCGGCACCAGCGCCCGAGAGAAGCGCCTCGCAAACCCTGTTGCGTCAGGCGATTGCGGCGCAACAAGCCGGCCAGTGGCTAACCGCGCTGGCGGATGTGCGCAAAGCCATCCATGCGGGAAATACCGGAAATGCCGCCATCAATGTGCTTATTGCCGCCGCGCGACAGCAACATCAAATTGGCGCGGCTTATTTACTGGTTGCGGATTTGGCGGCCCAACATCGGCTCAACGCATCGCAAAGCCAGAACATTATTCGAGCACTCATTCGCCAGGGTCCCGTACAAAAACTTCCCGAACAGCTCATTAGCGCTCGTAATAACAGTGGCTACGGCACACAGAACCAATGGGCCTGGAGAGATTATCTGCTGGGTGTTGCGGCGGCGGAATGTGGGCAACATCAGCAAGCCATTAATTGGCTTAACGCGGCCCGAATGGCCAAACCAAAGTTCTGGCCCGCAACGGAATTACTGGCCAGGGAGTCGGCCGCCATTTATCACTTCGCCATAGCGCAACGGATACTTAAATCAGCTATTAAAAGCCGGTGGCATACGCAGCGGGCCTGGCAGGGTATTGTCGGTATTTATGCCGCGCAGGATCGGCTGCGCAAGGCTCTGATTCTGGCGCAGGAAGCGGCGGGGAAATACCCCACGAATCCTGAATTTCAGATGCTGGTAGGGCGCATTTATGGCCTGCGGGAGCAGCAAAACCTTCAGCAGCTTGTTTTACAACGGACGGTGCATAGCTTTCCGCATTTCACGCCGGCGTATTTAGACCTTCTGGAGGTCGCGCAAAGTAGCGGGGACGATTCTTTGGTGGAAAATGTCAGCCACCGGTATATCCGTAACTTTCCCGGCGACGTATTTTCCACAGTTCTCCAGTCGCGTCTGGCGGCTCAACAGGGCCATGTGGTGCTGGCCTCGCGAATTCTCACGGAAGCATTAAAGAATCATCCGGCCAACGCGCAACTCTGGCTGGGCCGCATCGAATTGGCCTTGGCACTCAAGCAGCCCAGCAAGGCCATTTCATTGACCCGTCAGGCTCTGGTGCTGAACCCCGACAGCCTGCTATTAAACCAGACGCTTACCCAATTACTGGCCAAAAATCCGAGCCAGGCCATCGCCGTGGCCCGGGCGTTTGCCCAACGGCATTTACAATCGCCAAGTGCCCAGCAAACGTATGTTCAAACACTACTGCAATACCGGCGCTTTGCCGCCTGCAAGGCTTTTTTATATCCCTTGATCACACGCTATCCCACGGCCCGCTGGATTCAACAGTCATGGGCGGATTATCTTGATGCATCCGGCAAGTATCCTGCGGAGCGAAAATTTCTGCTCAAAGTCACGTCCGGATCAGATCCGAGAATCTCGGATCTGCTGCAATTGGCCACCGTAGATTACCAACTTCATGATTCAGCCGGCGCGGAAGCGGCGTACAAAACTGTGCTGCGCCTGGAGCCGGAAAATTCCATGGCCGCTAATGATCTGGGATATACCCTGACGGTGGAAAATAAGGAATTACCGTACGCCCAAAAAATTATTGAGCTGGCCGTAAAAAATCATCCCGGCGATGCGGCCTCACGCGATAGCCTTGGCTGGGTGCTTTACAAGCAGGGGCATTATCATCATGCGCTTCAGCAACTGAAACAGGCCGTGGAACTTCCTGGCGGCCAATCGCCGGAGGGCCTGGAACATTTGGGTGCCGCAATCAACAAGCTCGGCCACAGCGCCCGTGCCATTGGGATATGGACCTTAGCACTCAAGCAATACGCGGGAATCCCGAAATTATCGCCGCACCAGAAAAAAATAAAATTACGCATTGAACAGCGCATAAAAAAGGCCAAACTATTTCGGGATATGCAAAAAGCCGGCGGCAAGATGATGTGAGCAATCGCACTAAAATAATTCCATTAATAATTATGCGACACTCCCGCCAGCCGCCGCCCGTGGCTCAATGCGGCAGCGTTGAGTTTTTCGCGGAACGCGGTTTCACCAAACGATGCACCTTCGCCGTCACGATTTGTACCATGTGTGCCGGGCCGCAGTACAAATAACGTCCGTGATGGCTTTCCGCATCCAACCGCGACGCTGCCGCGTCGGGCTAAAGACCATTTCCGGTGACAATTTCCGGTGACAGCATTTGCCACCGAATCACGATGCCACCCGTAGCTCAATGCGGCAGCGTTGAGTTTTTCGCGGAACGTGGTTTCATCAAGCGATGCACCTTCCCCGTCACGATTTGTACCATGTGTGCCGGGCCGCAGGAAAAATAGCGTCCGTAATGGCTTTCCGCATCCAACCGCGACGCTGCCGCGTCGGGCTAGTGCGATGGAGAGTGTGTTGAGTCAAGGAGATGAAAGTTCTCCTCGAGTCGATGTTCCGACTCGTAGTCGAAGGTAACCGCGTTGCCGCGAGGCAGGGTGGAAAGCA
>JAKATV010000403.1:5586-7298 GCA_021818565.1 Planctomycetota bacterium | reverse complement strand
GATGGCGATGGCTTGCTGGTTATCGATCAGCACGCCCTGCATGAACGCGTGATTTACGAAAGTCTTTTGGCGCGGGTGCGGGCTGGAACCATTTCGGGCCAGCGACTGTTGCTGCCCGTGGTCGTCTCCGTAAGCCCACGGCAACTTGCGGGGTTGGAACGCGTGCGGCCGCTATTGGCGTCACTGGGAATTGAAATAACACAATTTGACGCTTCAAGCGTGGCCGTACAAAGCCTGCCGAGCCTGCTGTCCCGGCTCAACACCATGGATTTTATCAAGGGGGTACTTGATAAAGTCGCTGAAGAGTCGGCGCGGATCACCGATGAGGAATTACTGCACGAGGTGCTGGATATGGCCGCGTGCAAAGCCGCGGTGAAGGCCGGGGATCCTTTGGCTCATCAGGAAATCGCAGCATTGCTGGCACGGCGCATGGACGTGCAACGATCCAGTAATTGCCCGCATGGCCGCCCCACCACCATTCGCCTGGATCGTCGCGATCTGGAGAAGCAGTTTAAGCGGCGGTAAATAATTAACACAGCGATATATTTTTATGCGTTATACAGGTCGCTGGTGATAAGTCACGATGGATTTTATGGATAAAGCATCCGCTGATCGTTCGACAATTTACTTGATTCCGTATCCGAAACGGTGCGAATCCACGGAAGGTGAACTCTATTTTTCCTCACGCCCGCCCATTATTGATTGTCCGTTAAATGACCCGGGCTTGGACGATGCCGCGGCAGAACTTAAGGAACTGATCATCAGCGCTGCGGAAACATTACCGGCCGTTGAATCCACAACCGTTCCGGTTATCACGCTTGCATATTGTGATGCTATTGCCCATTCCCAAGGCTATGAAGTGCGCATCACCCGCACCGGGGTAACCGTTACGGCAAAAACCGCCATCGGTTTATTTTATGGCATGCAAACGCTTATCCAGATCGCCCGCCAATATGGCCGAGCTTGGCCATGCCTGCATATTATAGATGCGCCAGATTACCTCCGGCGCGGCTTTTATCATGACGTGTCACGCGGAAAAGTGCCCACGCGGCACACGCTGTTATGGCTGGTCGAGCAGTTGGCGGCATTGAAAATCAATGAGTTCCAACTCTACATTGAAAATGTTTTTGAGTTTCCCGGCCACGCTGATATGTATGCTTCCACCACGCCGCTGACCCCGGATGACCTGCACGAAGTGGATGCGTTATGTCGCCGATATCATATTGATTTCGTGCCTTCACTGACCTCACTGGGCCATTTTGACAAAATTCTCCGCCTCCCCCGCTATCGCCATCTGGCGGAAATTGAACCCGCCGAGCTGCAACGCCGAGGAATTAAAACATGGTCGGATGACCCTTGGACCCTGTGTGTGACGGATCCCGATGCCAAAGCTCTTTTAACGCAGATGTATGCCGAATTTCTCCCGCATTTTTCCAGCCCGAATTTTAATATCTGCTGCGATGAATCCTGGGATTTGGGACTCGGTCGCAGCGCTGCAACCGCAAAAACCATAGGCGTTGGCGGGTTATATGTGCAGTGGGTAAAGTTCTGCAGCGAGCTTGCCGCCCGCCATGGAAAGCGTGTGCAACTTTGGGGGGACATCATTCTCAATCATCCGAAACTGATTCACGAGCTTCCCGAAAATGCGACTCTTCTGGAATGGGGCTACGCCGGTGATCACCCGTTTGACGAGCACGGAAAACTTTTCGCCC
>JAKATV010000403.1:0-5576 GCA_021818565.1 Planctomycetota bacterium | reverse complement strand
ATCTCAGCCGCGCATTTTATGTATGCCCCGGCACCTCCACGTGGCAATCCCTGGGCGGCCGCTGGGATAATGCGGCTGCTAATTTGCGCAACGCCGCCCACGGCGGATTAAAACATGGCGCTGCGGGATTTTTGAATACAGACTGGGGCGATTACGGCCATCAGCAGATGCTGGCGGTAAGCTTGCTTCCCATGGCGTACGGTGCCGCTGTGGCGTGGAACGCCCAGCAGGATTCCGCGGATAAGCATCGGGTTGCGGCGGCCCTGCAACTGCTGGGCGACCGCGCGGGCACGATCGTGCCGGCCCTGCAGACCATGGGCAATATTTATCAGCGCATCACGAAAGAACCGCTGCCCAATGCCTCACTGGATTTCAAGCTCATGCGCGAGCCTTGGCATGAGAGAGAATTTCTGAATCTCGCGAAAGTAGAATCGCTGGAACATGAGCATAAGCATCTTGCCGCAATTTGTTCTTGCTTTGAACATCCCGCTGATACGTTAAATCCTCAGCAGGCGTTGGCCTTGCGGGAACTGGCTATCACGCGCGATCAGATTCTCTATACCCTCACGCGCACCACGGCCCGGCTTGATTTCTTCGCCACTGGGAAGACAAACAGGGCAACTTCCGATCAGCAAATCCAACTTCTTGAAGCAATAAAAGTTCAGTATGGCAACCTTTGGTTACAACGCAACAAGCCATCGCGTCTGGAAGATATCCTGGCTATTTTTGATCACCGCCTCAGCGAACATCGCGAAAATTCCGCCACCGCTTCAAAAAAGGTGTCAGGTACCTTTTTTTGATTTTCTGGCGCATTCGCCAAGCTGTCGGATGCTGGGCAGCCGTTGACTGGCCAAACACCCACCGGTATTGTTATTCAAATGTCCGCAACCCATTCAAGATTCGCTTTGGCCAAGCGATGGCGATTGCCTGTTGTCGTTCTTCTCATGCTGATGGTTCCGGTGGCCGTGGATCAGATATGGGTTCATATCTGGAGGATTGTCCCAGTTGGCTACGCGACCACGCGGCTTTTGGGTCCCGCTTCAAAAGCTGGTGGTATTAATTACGTAAGGGGACTGAACCAATTGGCCCGAAAGGGAGTGACGAAAAAAAATGACGCGGCGGTATTGTTGATCAGGGCCGCAGGGCCGGAGCTCTTCCCGGCCCAGACGTGGTATGGCAAAAACATCTTGTGGCAATTGGATATGAAGCCATTTACGCCGAATGCGAGCCGACCGATCACGCTTTCTCAGTGGGCGCAGAAACATCCACTTCCGAAAAATCCTAACCGCGACAACCGATGGCACCTGGAATTAAATCTGGCAAGCCATGCGTGGACGGCAACCCAATACCCGGTGATGGCACAGTGGATACAAGCAAATCTCAGGCCGCTGGCGCTCCTTGCCCGCGCGGTAAAACGGCCACGGTATTATGTACCACTGGAGAGTCCCGACCGCGGATTAATTCATGCCCGCGTACCCATGCTGCGACCCTTGAATTTTTTAGCGCAGGTCGCGGCTATGCGGGGGATGTTGCTGCTTGGTCAGGGTAATGCCGCGGGCGCAATCGCCTGGGCAAACCGCATCCAACAATTGGCACTCTTGGTGACGCAGTCTCCGGACGTGGCTTCGTACTTGGTGGGAATTCGGTTTGAGTCAATTTCCCTGCGCATGGTTCAGGCGGCGGCCAACTCGGGGCAATTTTCCGCGAAGCAACTGGGCGCGTTATTGGCTTCGGTTGAAACACGCCCCTCACTTCCGCCTCTTGCGGAGGCCTTGGATGATCAGCGATACACCGGATTAAGCATGATCATGATGCTGGACCAGAATGGGTTGATGATTCTTAATATTAAAGGGATGCCAAAAACTGACAAAGAAGTTTGGAACGCGCTATGGCCCATAGATTACACGGCGATGATGCGGGAGGAAAACCAGATTTTCGACGCCGAGGTTGCAGCGAGTAAATTACCGGATTTTAAAAAGGAATGTCGGCAAATGAAGCATCTCAAGCAAATCATCAACGGATACGCTTCTCCAGCCAACGTGATATTAGATCCAGCCAATATTGCCATAGTGTTGGCGAATCCAAGCGCGGTCCATCTTGCCTGTTACCGCCGGAGTATTACGACCCAGCGGCGGCTTACCGAGATTGCCATTGCATTGGCAAGATTCAAAAAGGTGCGCGGAAAATATCCCGCAATACTCGCCGATCTTGTTCCGACCGATCTTAAATCTGCGCCCACGGACGCTTTCAGCGGTGCGCCATTTCAATATGCGGTAACTGCGGATGGCCGAGGCTTCCAAGTGAAAAGCATGGGGGTGCCGACAGGTATAGGCGGATTGGATCTTCGTAGAGGCTGGGCGGCGAACATTTTCGTCAGAGGCGGCAACTGGGGGCAGGCTACGAAATAGCCATAGCCTGGGGATGAAGGTCGGGGCCGGCGATTGCCCGGACAGGCTCCTTGATTCTTTCAGCGCGTGTTTCACCGCCTACAAAGCCGGCGGCTGTGTGAAGTTTCTCCATACGGCAATGTGGCGCGTAAATATTGCGACGCCACCGCGCGGCCGCACGGGACATTAATCCCCCGGCTCAAGGACGGCCATGAACGCTTCTTGCGGTATTTCCACCTGCCCGACCTGCTTCATTCTCTTTTTACCGGCTTTTTGCTTTTCCAGCAGTTTACGTTTGCGGCTTACATCGCCGCCATAACATTTGGCGGTGACGTTCTTGCGCATCGCGCTAATGGTTTCACGGGCAATCACGCGCGAACCCACCGCCGCCTGCAGGGGCACTTCAAATAAATGTTTGCCGATTTCCTCTTTGAGTTTCCGGATAATGGCGCGTCCACGGGATTCGGCCTTGGACTTATGCACAATCAGGCTTAACGCATCAATCGCCTGGGCGTTTACGAGGATGTCCATTTTTACCAGATCATCAGCCCGGAATCCGATCAGGTCGTAGTCCAGTGTGCCGTAACCGCGCGTCGCGGTTTTCAAGCGATCAAAAAAATCAAAAATCACTTCCGCCAGCGGCATTTCATATTCAATGATCACGCGGTTGGGTCCCAGATATTCCGTCTTTTTATAAATGCCGCGGCGATCCTGGCAGAGTTTGGAAATATCGCCGATATTTTCCGCCGGCACAATAATGGAAGCGCGAATCATCGGTTCGCGAATTTCCCGCACTTTGCTTAAGTCCGGCAGCATCGATGCGCTGTCAATCATTTTGACCGCGCCGTCATTCAGTAAAATCTCATACGGAACAGTTGGCGCGGTCTGTACCACCTGCACGTGCTGCTCGCGCTCCAGACGTTCCTGCACAATTTCCATGTGCAGCAGGCCTAAAAATCCGCACCGGAATCCGAAACCCAGGGCGTCAGAGGTTTCCGGCTCAAATGTGAAGGACGAATCATTGAGGCGGAGTTTTTCCAGCGCTTCGCGCAGTTGCGTATATTCGGTGTCGGGTCCGGGATAAAAATCACAGTAGACCATCTGTTTGGGCGGCCGATACCCCGGTAACGCTTCGGACGCCGGCGTATTGGCATCGGTGACCGTATCACCAATGGTCACATCACTGAGGGTTTTAATATTGGCAACCAGAAATCCGACTTCGCCGGCCTCCAGCGAATCCACGCTCACAGCGCGCGGCGCAAACTTGCCCAGGCCGGTAATTTGATAGACCTGTTGCTCGCCCATCAGACGGATCTTTTGACCGACGACGATTTTGCCATTCATCACGCGGATGTAGACAATTACACCGCGATAATCATCATATTTGCTGTCAAATATCAGCGCTTGTAACGGCTTTTCCGCCAGGCCGCGCGGCGCGGGCAAACGCAGGCAAATGGCCCGCAGCAATTCATCAACACCCAATCCGCTTTTGGCACTGATATGCACAGCGGACAGGGCATCAATACCCAGGACCTGTTCCATTTCCTCTGCCACCTGGTCGGGCCGGGCGCTGGGGAGGTCAATTTTGTTGATCACGGGAACAATTTCCAAGCCGGCTTCAATGGCCGCGTATGCATTGGCTACCGTTTGAGCCTGCACGCCTTGCGTGGCATCCACCAGCAGTAGCGCCCCCTCGCACGCCTGCAATGCCTTGGCCACCTCATAATGAAAATCAACGTGCCCCGGCGTATCGATCAGATTGAACATATAAAGGCGGTTGTCCAACGTATACGGCACGGTTACCGCACTGGCCTTAATGGTAATGCCGCGCTCGCGTTCCAAGTCGAGATCATCAAGGAATTGGGCCTGCATGTCGCGCTCGGTAATAGCACCGGTGCGTTCGAGAATGCGATCCGCCAGTGTTGATTTACCGTGGTCAATATGGGCCACGATTGAAAAATTGCGTATATCCATGGGTTTTGGTGCGCCTCTTAACACGGGCAACGATCTACCCGCCAGACCCGTTATTATAACTTGCTTTGGCAAATCGTGATGGCTGCTGAAAGAAAATGCGGATTTTCCAGAATCGTCGCAAATCCCCGCGGCAGCCCCGCACGTCCGGAAAGGGCCGCGATCAACCGGTGGCCGGTCCATAAAACCACCGCTGAATGCCAGGACGGGCCATTGGTGTTTTGCAGCGAAAAATAAGCCTGCAAAAAGGTTTGTGCCTCCGGGGACCGTATTTGCCCGTCATGATCCACGCACCAATTCAAAAACACATCCACCACATCTTCATACGCCATCCCCGCCTGACAATATCCCCAATCCAGGATTGACGTAATTTGATGGTCGGCATCCAGCAGAATAGCTTCGGGGGTTAAAGCTCCGTGCCAGCAGTGCGTACATTCCACAGAAATATCGGCAAGTTGCGTGGTAAGCTGTTGCAACTGCTGAGTTTTCAACGCCGCCATGACACCTTCGCGTCCCGGTGCCGGATTTTCCAACAGGTTTTGCAACTGCCGCGCCAAGTCCATGGAGGTTACCGCTGTGGAAGGCCGCTGTTGGCCTAACAATTTATGCAGCCAAGCCAGACGTAATCCCAAATGGCTTAAATTCTGACTGCTCCACGCCCCCGCTTCCAATGGCTGGCCCTGCGGCTGCGTGCTAAGCATCAGGTGCGAGCCTTGCGGCCCGGCTGCCAGCCAGCCGGTGTCAGGACTGCTGGCATGAATCGTCTTGGGAACTGGAAAGCCCGCAGCGCCCAGGCGGGCGGTTAAGTCTCCGGTGTATTGCAATTGAGCGGCATTAAACACCGCGGGAAATAATAAAAGCAGAAATTCCTGTTGCCCCACAGTAAGTATTTCAAAGCATTCCGCCTGCCGCCCGCGCTTTATTTTCCTGAACCGCAGCACACGACCAATGTCGTAATGCCGCTCCACAAGTCCATTAAGCAGATAGGCTGTTCGATCATCCATGCATGTCATCCATCGGAACTTAAGCCAGCCTTTTCCGTCAAGGCGAACGTTAATCTCTCTCCGCAGTCCGCCTGCCGGCCAATCCTGCTGCAAAATTCCAGGATTCCGCACGGCGGCCGCCAAGATCCTTTATGTACTGTAGCATCAACTGCCTATACGATTCAAATTCCGATAAGCGGAAAGTTCGATAAAGGATGTTTACATGCGGTCGTTG
>JAKATV010000098.1 GCA_021818565.1 Planctomycetota bacterium | reverse complement strand
CCGGCGTTGTACCGAAGCGAACAGCTTGGGGTTCGTCGGGCCTGTATTGGAACCTGATCCGCAATCCCCCAACGGGCCGTTGTAGGCGGTATAAGGCACCGGTGAAGTGGCAGAGGGCCGAGGCCAAAAGTATTTTGGATCGGAAAAGTATTGGCCTATCAGGCGTGATCCGACAGGTTTTCCGGCACTATTTGTCAACACGCTGCCCTTGGCCTGCCACGGAAATACCACTGCGGCAATTCCGGTAACGAGCAAGGGATACGCCAAACCGGTGACGGCGGACAAGATCACGAACACTGCTATTGCCGGACGACATTGGGACCACATTATTTAAATCCTTTCGAACAGGGTTACTTACGCCAAGTGCATGGCCACGAGAACCATGTTAATAAGTTTGATTCCGATGAACGGCACGATAAGTCCTCCGACGCCGTAAAGCAGAATATTCTGCAAAAGCAGCTTTCCGGCGGGCATGGGGCGATATTTTACACCGCGCAGTGCCAGCGGAATCAGCACAATGATAATCAGCGCGTTGAAAATCACGGCGGACATAATGGCGCTTCCCGGTGTGGCCAGATGCATGATATTCAACCGCCCCATCGCGGGATAAATGCCCACAAATATGGCCGGGATGATGGCAAAATATTTACTGACATCATTGGCAATGGAGAACGTGGTTAATGAACCGCGCGTCATCAAAAGTTGTTTGCCGCTTTCAATAACCTCAATGAGTTTGGTGGGGTTGGAATCAAGATCCACCATGTTGCCAGCCTCTTTGGCGGCCTGCGTGCCGGAGTTCATGGCCACGGCCACGTCTGCCTGAGCCAGGGCGGGCGCATCATTGGTGCCGTCACCGGTCATCGCGACCAGCCGGCCGCCCTGCTGATATTCACGGATGAGCTTTAATTTTGTTTCCGGGGTGGCCTGGGCAAGAAAATCATCCACACCGGCCTCGGCGGCGATGGCCGCAGCGGTAAGAGGATTATCGCCCGTAATCATTACCGTTTTGATGCCCATTCGGCGGAGCTGCAAGAAACGCTCTTTGATGCCGCCTTTGACAATATCTTTGAGTTCAATAACGCCTAACACCTTGGGGCCATCCGCAACAGCCAGAGGTGTTCCTCCACGGCGGGATATTTCGTCCACCGCGGTCTTAACCGATGCTCCCATCTCGCCGCCCAGTTCGGTCACATACGCGGCAATGGCATCAGCGGCTCCCTTGCGTATTTTTCTCCCGTCGAAATCCACACCACTCATCCGGGATTGGGCGGTAAAGGGTATGAACTCGGCGTGGAGGGAACTTAATTCTCTGCCACGCAACTTGTAGCGTTCCTTAGCCAGCACCACAATGCTGCGGCCCTCCGGCGTTTCATCCGCCAGAGAAGATAGCTGCGCTGCGTCGGCGAGTTGTTCAACCGTTACACCTTTAGCCGGGATGAAACTTACCGCCTGACGGTTGCCAAGCGTAATGGTTCCGGTTTTATCTAACAGCAACACATCCACATTGCCCGCGGCTTCCACCGCGCGGCCGGAAGTGGCAATGACATTTTTTTGAATCATGCGGTCCATGCCCGCAATGCCGATGGCGGATAACAGGCCGCCGATAGTCGTCGGGATCAGGCAGATCAAAAGTGCGACCAGCACCGTGAGGGTGACGGGAGCGCCGTGGCCGGCGGCGTTCACCGCGTATATGGAAAACGGCAGCAGTGTGGCCGTGGCCAACAGAAAGATAATTGTCAGTTTGGCCAAGAGAATATTCAATGCGATTTCATTGGGGGTTTTCTGCCGTTTGGCCCCTTCCACCATGGCTATCATGCGATCCAGAAATGTTTCTCCGGGATTGCAGGCCACGCGAATAATCAGCCAGTCGGAAAGCACACGTGTTCCACCGGTAACACTGGAGCGATCACCACCGGATTCCCGGATGACCGGGGCTGATTCGCCGGTTATGGCCGACTCGTCCACGGATGCTACGCCCTCAATGACCTCACCGTCGGCGGGAATTAAATCACCGGCTTCCGCCAGAATGATGTCGTCTTTTCGCAAAGTGGTGGCGGAGACGGTTTGAACCGGGGCGTCGCGGCGGGCTTGGGTCAGCTTTTTAGCGGGGGTATCGCGCCGCGCGCGGCGAAGCGTATCCGCCTGGGCCTTTCCGCGCCCTTCGGCCATGGCTTCGGCAAAATTGGCGAAGAGCACGGTGAACCAGAGCCACAGGCTGACCGCAAGAATAAATCCGGGCCGGGCTTCGCCATGCCCAAAGAGCGCCTGGATAAATAAGACGCTGGTTAACATACTGCCGATATAGACAACAAACATGACGGGATTGCGCACCTGGATTCGCGGGTCAAGCTTTTTAAAGGACTCAAGAACAGCGCGCCGCGCAATGGCACCGTTGAAAAGAGAATTTGATTTCGCTGCCATGATTATTGCAACTCCAATTTGTGTTTATGATCAAAGGAATACCGTCACGTCAATGCCAAAGGTGCAAAGATTCAACGATCGGGCCTAAGGCCAGGGCGGGCAGGAACGTCAAAGCGCCAATAAGCACCACCGTAGCGACCAGCCACGCGGTAAACAGTGCGTCATGCGTTGGAAGCGTTCCGCTGGAAACAGGTATCCGCTTTTTTTTCGCCAGGGAACCTGCTAACGCCAGCGTCGGTACAATGAGAAAATAGCGAGATACCCACATAAGAACGCCGCCGGCAATATTGTAGAATGGTGCATTGGTGCCCAATCCGGCGAAAGCGCTGCCGTTGTTATTCCCTACGGAACTTGCCCAGTAGAGAATTTCTGAAAAGCCGTGGGCACCGGGGTTTTCTATGGCACTTGTGCCCATGACAGTGACGCAAGCGATGGCTGCGGTCACCAGCACCAGCGCCGGTGGAACCAGCACGCAAATCGTCGCCATTTTCATTTCAAAGGCTTCAATTTTCTTGCCCAGATATTCCGGCGTGCGGCCCACCATCAGCCCGGCGATGAAGACTGCCACAATGACAAACATCAACATGCCGTACAGGCCCGACCCCACACCGCCAAAAATCACTTCGCCCAGTTCCATCAGCCACATCGGTACTAATCCGCCCAGCGGCGTATACGAATCGTGCATGGAGTTCACTGAGCCATTGGAAGCGGCGGTGGTGGCGGTGGCCCAAATGGCGGAATCGGTAACGCCGAAACGCGTTTCCTTTCCTTCCATATTGCCGCCGGACATCAGGGCAGACGGACTTTGATTCACCCCCAGAGCCGCCAATTTTGGATTCCCGGCATGTTCGGCCCAAACACAGCCGACCATCAGGGGCACGAATATGATCAACATAGCCGCAAAGATCGCCCAGCCCTGGCGCGTGTCCCCCACCATGCGGCCAAAGGTGTAACACAGTGATGCGGGGATCAGCAATATCGCCAGAACTTCCAGAAAATTACTTAAGGGGTTGGGATTTTCAAATGGATGAGCGGAATTTACGCCAAAGAATCCGCCGCCATTAGTGCCCAGTTGTTTGATTGCAATCTGGGAGGCCGCCGGGCCTAAGGGCAATACCTGGTGTTTAACCCATACGGTCTTATTATTCGTTTTGCCCCCTGCGCCGGTGGTGGATTGCACGTAGCTGACCGGCTGAAGCAGCGGAACTTTCTTATACGGGGCAAACGTCTGCACCACGCCCTGCGAAACCAGAAGCAGGGCCAGCACAAACGATAGCGGCAGGAGAATATAAAGCGTACTGCGCACCAGATCGACCCAGAAATTTCCGAGGTTGTCGGTCTGTTTGCCGCGGATACCTCGGATCAGCGCCACCAGCACCGCCATGCCGGTGGCCGCTGAGACAAAATTTTGCACAGTCAGGGCCAACATCTGCGTCAGGTAGCTCATCGTGGTTTCGCCGTTGTAGCTCTGCCAGTTGGTATTGCTGATAAAGCTGATCGCGGTATTCCACGCCAAGTCCGGTGATACGGCACCAAGATGTTCCGGATTCAAGGGTAAAAATCCCTGCAAACGCTGCAGCGCATAAACCGCCACTCCGCCGAGCAGATTAAACAGCAGCAACGCCACGGCATAGGTTTTCCAAGTCATCGGCTGATCGGGCTTGATACCCGCTGCACGGTAGGTCAGTTGCTCCAACGATCCCAGCGGCTTATCAAGCCCGCATGGCTGGCCTTCATAGACCCGGGCCATAAAAGCGCCCAGCGGTTTGACCAGTGCAACAAGCACGAGCACAAACAGTCCCATTTGAATCCACGCATTGGGAGTCATTAGAATTTCTCCGGAAAAAGCATTGCGATAATCAGGTAAATCAGGATCGCTCCCGCCAGCACCAGACCGATGAAATCCATCATACTCATCTTGGATCTCCTAAATATTCACATAGCTTCACCAGTAGCCAGGTAAGAATGCCCAGCACAATCATGGCTCCAACATATAAAGCGTCCATAGAGACACTCCTTATTAAGCACGCAGCTTTCGCGTTGCATGCCTGTAAGGGTATCCGGCGTGATATCAAGATGCTGTAAAAATATAGGCTAGAGATGTAAATATTTTGTAAAAATTTATGGCACGCCGCACCCGAAAATGGGGGGGCGCGGGCTTTTTTAATGCAGGGTGCGGACAATTTGAATGATGACAATAATCAGCATCGCAATCACATAAATTCGCAACGCCCAGAGCAGAATCTTCATCCCGGGCGAAAATTTACGTCGCCCGAAGCGCGTGCGCTGCTTGAAGGCGACCAACTGATCTTCTTCCAGGAGCGAGCGCACCACATCATGGCGTTGAGAAAGTTCTGTACTTTTCACGTTATGGTCATCAGGTTTTAAATCAGTGTTCATGATGTCGGATCCCTAGGAAAGCAATTTGGGAAATACAGTGGTTACGGCATAACCCAACCCGGCGATAATCAGCAGCACCGTCACCGTGATGCCCGCGATATTCAGCCATAAGCCATTGACGCTTTCTCCCATCACTTCACGGTCATTGACCAGCAGCAGCAGAAACAGCAGTGCCGGCGGCATGGCCAGTACCGCAATAACGTTGACAATCAGTACAACAAACTCCAAGGGGGCATGGGGGATTAAGACGATGGCCCCCGCGGCGATCGCCGAGCCAAGCAGTGTGAGATAAAATGGCCACGCCTCTTTGATGCTGCGATTGAGACTATGGGCATGATGCATAACTTCACCAAACGCATAACCGGATGACGTGGAGATGCTGATAGCCGCCACCAGCCCCGCTTCCACAAGGCCCAAGGCAAAGAGACTGGAACCAAGTTTGCCGACGTAAGGCTGCAAGGCTTGGGCAAATTGAGCTCCCTGATAATTCTCCGTGCTAATCCCGTGCGTATAAAGCGGGACTGTGGCCAGCACCACCGCTATGCCGAATATGGCCGCCAGAAGTGTGCCAATGGAGGTGTCCCAGCGGCCAAATCCCACATCCGCCGGCTGCATACCTTTATCGGTGGTGGCCCCCTGCTGAAAAAACAGCATCCACGGCGTGACGGTAGCACCGATATCAGCCATCATCAGAAGAATATTTTGCGAACCCAGGCCACCGGGTAGCGGGCCAAAGGTAATAAATGCATGCCCCACCGCGGGCCAATCGGGATGCGTCATAAGCGCTACTGGAATAAACAGGCCATTAAACATAGCCAGCCCCAGTAAGATGCGTTCCCAAGTCCAATAGCGACGCGTCATGGTTACCGCCAGAATAAGCGCGATGGCCCCTCCCACTGCCACCAGCGGCGGCACTCCAAAGTAGCTTAACCCGGCACGGATTCCGATGAATTCTGTCACCAGCGTGAGAAAATTCCCCAGCATGAGATCCGCCATGGAAAAAAAGCCCCAAAAAGGACCGAATCGATCAAATATTAGTTCGGCATGACCCCGGTGCGTCACTGAACCCAGGCGAACGGTCATTTCCTGGACGATCCATGCGGCCAGAAATGTCGCAAGAATAAAGGGCAAAAAAAATCCAATACCAAATTGCGATCCGGTGGCGGCGTAGGACAACATGCTCGGGGCGTCGTTTTCGCCCAGGAAAACCAAAACACCAGGGCCGGCCAGCAGCCATAAAAGCCGCATCCAGCGCCAAGGCTTATGGGGTTGCGCGATACCGCGGGCCTTGGCCACCGCCAGGCGATCGCGCGCACGGGAAATATCCTCCCCCGTCAGCGGATCGGCGCAATTGCCAGGGTGGGCCGATGAGCTTTCAGCCGCGACAGCCGGAGCGATAAATTCGGATCCATTCGATACTGAACTTTGATTTATTCCGCTCATAACTTAGAAAACACTTTCATTCGCTTTTTTCCATCGCGAACTTATTTTAAATCTTCCATCACCGCGCTAATGCAATCTTCATGCACTTCCCGTGTACCGCGTATTACCCCAGGGGCAATTTCGGATGATGAAAAGGCCCTTGGCTCGCAATCCAATGGTGTTACTTTATACGATGCCGCCACGCCAATGTCAAGAGATAGTTTGAGCATTCGTGTTCATTACTTTGAATAGTCAAAATATTCTATTTGTGTGATCGGCTTGCTTTTCAGGCGGCAATCACGGATCATAAACAGGGCGCTCGTACGAGCGGGATTTTTGGGGTTATGGACTTCCACGCATGGCCAGCAGAACCATCGAAAATTATCTTAAGCAACTGTGGCTGCAGCAGCAGGAGTCGCGCGGCAAATATGTGCCCATGGGAAAGCTTGCTGCCCTGGTCGGGGTGACTGCGGGAACCGCTACCACCATGGTCAAAGCCATTGCGGATTCCGGCCTGGCGAAATATGCCCCGCGGGCCGGCGTTCGGCTCACGAGAGCCGGCGAACAACTGGCGCTGCACGTATTGCGCCGTCACCGTTTGCTGGAATTATTTCTCGTTGAAATTCTGGGCATTGACTGGTCGGATGCGCATGGCGAAGCCGAGGAACTTGAACATGTCATTTCTGAAACGGTTCTGGCGCGAATTGATTTATTACTGGGGCACCCTTCGGTAGATCCCCACGGTGATCCCATTCCGTCGTCTGCTGGAACAGTGGAAGCACCGGTATTATGCAGTCTGGCGGAATTGCAGGCCGGCAGTAGAACCGCGATTGTCAGGATTGTGGATCAAAGCTCCGAATTTTTGCGATTTGCGCAAACCAGCGGTTTGGTACCCAAGGCCGCCGTGGTCATTGAACACAACAACCCCCAGGCCGGTGCCATTTCCGCCCGGCCGGATGGTAAACCACCCGTGATACTTTCCATGGCGGCGGCGGCAAAATTTTTGGTACGGCCCTGTCCGACAGCTGGCAAGCAGCGCCGAAAAAGATCCTGAACCGCCACGACGTGTTATTAAGCAGCAGTGC
>JAKATV010000194.1 GCA_021818565.1 Planctomycetota bacterium | reverse complement strand
CCGGAAGGCGTTGGCATGGCACGGAAACCGCCGCTGTGGCTTAAACCGGGCGACCAGATGGAGGTCGAGATCGAAAAGATCGGCATTCTGGCCAATCCGGTTATTGCCGAAGCGGTATGATTTACCGTGCGTCTGGGAACGCATAATGGTGCGTACTTGAGGCCTATCGCGGCATACCCTAAAATCTATGGGCAGATCCAGCGCTTGAACGCGTGAATACGACGGATTGGCGAAGACTGGGACATGGCCGATGATGACCATGGCTATAAGCGCGTGTTTTAAAGATTAGAAGATAAAGTATGCCAAAATCAAAAAGCACAAAAAGTGTCAAAACACCCGCAAACTCAGCCGCGCATACCACGCCCGCCAAGGCTTGGCAAGCGCGGATCGGTGATGCGGCTGATCCCCTGGCGGAAAAATTTGTAGAGTCCATTTCCTTTGATAATCGCCTGGCAGAGCACGATATTCGAGGGTCCTTGGCGCATGCGGATATGCTTTGCACAAAGGGGATGATTTCCGCATCCGACCTTGCGGCCATCCGCAAGGGCTTAAACAGTATTCTAGACGATATACGCTCCGGCACATTTGAATTTGATCTTAAGCAGGAAGATATTCACATGGCCGTGGAGGCCGCTTTGATTCAACGTGTGGGTGATTCTGGCCGCAAGCTTCACACGGCACGATCCCGCAACGATCAGGTTGCACTGGATATCCGCCTTTGGTGCGTGGCCGCAATAGATCGTGTTTCTCAACTTCTTGCCGAATTGCAGCGGGCGTTTGCAGCTCTGGCCCGGCAGGACGGCGGAGTGGTCATGCCGGCCTATACCCATTTGCAGCGAGCGCAGCCCATACTTTTTGGCCATGAACTTCTAGCGTATGTGGAAATGTTTCAGCGTGATCGTGATCGACTGGCGGATTGCCGCGTTCGCACCAACATCAGTCCGCTAGGCTCCGGCGCGGTGGGGGGCAGCACGCTGCCCATTGATCGCTTGCAGGTGGCTCGGCAACTGGGGATGAAGAACATCACCGCAAATTCTCTGGATTCCATTAGTGATCGGGATTTTGTCGTGGAGTTCGCCTTTGCGCTTTCCATGATTGCCATGCACTTATCACGCTGGGCGGAACAGTGGATTTTGTACAGCTCCACCGAGTTTGATTTCATTCGTATTGCCGATCAGTATACCACCGGCAGCAGTATGATGCCGCAGAAGCGCAACCCGGACATGCTGGAATTAATTCGTGGCCGCACCGGCGGCGTGTATGGCCAGCTTGTGGCGCTTCTAACCATGTTGAAGGGACAGCCACTGGCGTACAACCGGGATATGCAGGAAGATAAACGTTGGCTCTTTGCGGGGTTTGATTCGGTGGAATTATCCCTGCAGATCGCCGCGCCTATTGTAAAAAGCGCCGCCATCAAACCGGAATCCATCGCCCGCCGGTTGGATGAAGGATTTTTGGATGCCACGGTTCTGGCGGAGTATCTTGTGCGAAAATCTGTGCCTTTCCGCACAGCCCATCAAATCGTGGGTTCCATGGTCGCTTATTGCGAACGGGAAGGTCTCACGCGACTGGCGGATATTCCCCGGGAGGTCATGCAAACCATGTCGCCGAAAATCGATACCGATGTGCGAGATGTATTGGGCGCGGGTAATGTTGTAGCGGCTTACCAATCGGCGGGTGCCGGCGGAATAAAGCAACTTTCCGCGCAACTCAAACGGTGGCAAAAGTTGCTCTCGTCTGTGTAGAAAGCGAACCTTCGGCACGCCCGTTTATCATAGGATAAGGTAGTTCAACGAAAAGCGCTTACCTCGGAAGCAGCCCGGCTTTTGAAAAAACACTGTTCCAATTACTCCATGCGAATTGCTCAATTTGGCGGTCGGTAAAGCCCGCGTCCGCCAGGGCATCGCAGACATGTTCCAGATCGGCCGGACCGCGGATGCCTGCGGGCAGATCAAGTGCGGAAAAGCCGCCATCCATATCGGATCCTAAACCGATAATGTCGGTGCGGCCGACCAGTTCAACGATATGTTGAATATGGCGAACCACATCCTGGATCGCAGCGGTGCCAGTGCTAACTAGAAACCGGGAAAACAGATTAATGCCAATCACGCCCTGCGCTTTTGCCAATGCTTTGATCTGCGCATCGGATAAATGTCTTTCCGGATGTTTTTTTCCCGGCAAAAGACTGCGGCAGTTGCTGTGTGATGCAATCTTGGGTCGCGCTGTTGTTTCCATAACCGTCCAGAACGCTTGTTCGGACAAATGCGACACGTCATGCACCATCTTTAATGCATCAGCGCGATTCAGCAGCGCGATGCCGTCGGCGGTGACATCACCGCCTGATTGATCGCCCCCGGCCCAGCGTGTTCCATTCACCCATGTAAGGGCCAGGATGCGAATTCCACGGCGATAAAAATCATCCAGATCATTCACGCTGCGAATCCCAGCGCAGCCTTCCAGCAGGAGCAATAATTCAAGCTTTTCTGATGGTGTTTTTCGCGGTCGGTCCATCAGAATCACGTGGCCGTCGACATGCCATTGATCATACCGGTTCAGTTGTCGCACTGATTGCTCGTAGGCCTCCTGCGGTGAACTGTAACACCATGAGCCATCAATATTTTCACCGGAGTCATCCCGCGTGCGCGGTTGGACAAAAACGGTGGCCACCGCGCTGCGCACGCGGCTATCCGCTAAAGATTTTAACGTCACGGCTGCTGGGCTATCCGATCCGCGCGGTGGATCATTCAACATGTCCCGGCCGGTTTCCGCCAGATACGCCAGATCCAAATGAGCGTCAAAAAAGCTCGGCGGACTCATGACTCATCACTGCCCAGAATGTTGATAATCTCATATTCTCCGATGACCGGCAGACTGGCGTAACTATCGCCGGCAACGTGCAGCAGTCCCAGCAAGGCCAGTAACGTAAAGCCCAGCCAGATCAGACCGCCCACAAGAGATGTCAGATAGACCATCGCCGATAAATGCAGCAACGGGTAACCCAGCAGCAGGACAGTTTTACATGCCGCCCAGACGACCATTTCCAGCGTGAAGAGCAGCAACCCCTGATTGGCGTGATGTCGGACAAATTTTGAATGCAGGCCGAATATCATAGGTATTACTACTAAAACACCCAAATAGGACAGCAAAGCCATACCCTTGTTTTTGCGAATGTCTTCTTCCTCTTCGGCGGCAGCCTGCTTTTTCAACTGCGCCGCTTCAACATTATCCGTTGGGGATGATGCTGGCGGCGAAACTACAACGGTGGGTACCTCCGCGCTCCGCGCTGCTGGGGCTGTGGCGGGTTTAGCGGGTTGCGGCTTAAGATCATAATCGTTGGCGTCGGTCATGGTATCGTCTCCGATGCAGGTTTCACATACACGGAATTATAGCGTCATAGGTGGAAAATATCAGATTAATCGAGCCACGCCTTGCTGATGGCGGCGGCTGATCTGTTGCTGCATATATTCAAATACTTTCCGCGCCTGGGGAATCTGATGGAGTTCCATCAGCGGCGTGACCTGATCATTGCTGCGAATTTCGATGGTGCCTATGCCCAGCATCCGCTGAATAAACCCTTGCCGCAGTTGAATATCCAACACACTGCTAAGCGAGATCCAGTCAATTTGCTTGGTGAATATGCCGCTTTGGGTTTCCACACGATCGCCGTTAATCAGACATCGGCTGTTACGGGAATTCAAGTAAATAAGAAAGCCCGCGAAGACATCTACGGTTAATACCACGGCAAAAATAATAGCTCCATACGCTCGCAGCATCGGTATCTTGTAAGTTCCCGCGGAAATAATCAGCACGATGGTGCAGGTCAGATAGCGAAAAAAATTATCCCATTGCGAAACCGAAAAATCAAACACCGCGTCCGCCATAGTTTGCTGGGCGGGATCATCCTTCGTCGGGGTTTCGGAATCAGATGGTGCGGCCTGCGCGGCGGGGGAGTCCACAAATTCACCGCAGTATCGGCATTTGCGAGCGATGCGGAGAATCATTTCTCCGCAGGAGGGGCAGGGACGTTGCGCTTGGGCGGGAGCTGCGGCCGGCGCGGTTGTCGGCACTGGCACACTAGCCGCGGGCGTTGCGGCCAGAGGAATCAATGTGCGGCTGCACATGGGGCAAATCAGGTGGCGGCCCAGCCGCTGGGATGGAATTTCCAAATCATGTCCGCAAACGCAACGCGCCTGATAAAGTTGTGGAGGTGTATCCATGGCCCATGCCCCGATTCTTATCCATACCTGGAACTATCGCAGTAATGCCGCATTAAGAATATCCACGCGTCCGCGCACGCCATAGGCGTGAATCCCAGTGATAATAAACTCCAATACCTTAACCTGTTTTACCGAAAGTAAAACCGGCGGCAATAATTCCCCGGACCTTAATATGCCGGAAGTATAAACGGTCTTGCCGTCCGCCTGTACCACAACCTTGCACGCCCCCCAGGGGCGCGAAGATTGGTCCATGGCCGGAATAAACGTCAGCTTGCTGTATTTATCCGCCAAGTTATAAATCAATCGCGCCGCCACATGCGTGCCTAGACCGTGCCTGAAGACCCGGCCGTTTACCTTCAGCCGGCGCAGCACACAGTTGGCATTCTTTACCAAAGGCCACGGCGTTCCAACATACGGTGTCTGAACATATTTTTGCGGGGCAAGGTCGGTAAGCCAGGTAAGGTTTCCACCACGTATGTCAATGCGTTGAATCATGCCGACTCCGCAACTGAGCGCCGCAAGGGATGGAACGGTAAGAACCAGCGTAGTGCCGCGCCAAGCAACGGCCGATGCGGTCACCATCGTGCCGTCGCTGAAGGTGATGCCAACGCGCGGGCCGCGGTAAATGCTTGGTGCCAGCGTTTTGGCCAGATTAATCGTTGCGATGCGGGCCAGCGGAATGCTGATCGTTCCCAGCGTACTTTTCCATTGCACCGCCTGAGGCAGGATTTGCAGCATGGCACCGGAGAGTTGGTCGCCGTTGATAAATTGTAGATGATCATGCGCGATTCCGTGAAGCAGGGGGGTATTGCGCCGGCGGGTGAGTCCGGCAACATCATCTATCGGCACACTTATTTTGCCAAATATCAGGGAGTCGAAGGCCATTTTTCCCCCGCTGGTTCCCACCGGATTCCCCGCCAAAACATCCCCGGTACGAAGGTGCAGCCACCACGGTGATGGGCGGGCATTTCGTGCCGGTACCGCTATATCCCTACGACGCAGGCTTAATATTTCCCGCGTGGTAAGATTCACTGTTTTGCCCGCGGCCAACAGCGTCACGCGGCCCGCTGACGTCCATAGACTAACCTGTGCTGAAGCCATCGATTGTATTCTGCCCCGCGGTGTCAGAGCTGCCAGTCGCACCCGCCACAGCGGTGCTCTGATGGCCGGGGCCGTGCCAGGTTGCGCAACAAGCGAGGGGGCTGCGTAAAAGAAGCCACCAACGGCTAAGAGCGTGAAGATCAGTCGATAAAATCCACGACGATTCAACGGTTCCTCCAGCCTATTTCTGCAATATCGGCAGATATCTGTCGGGAATCTGCAGAATAATTAAGGCCATGGCCGTAGCGTAACTCTGGCCCGCCCCGCCGGTCCAGTTACCGTCCGTTTGCTGCCGCTTCATCAGATCACCACTGACGGCGGGCCACCATTTGGCCCAATATTTTCCTCCGGCAAGAAACATGGCCTGCGTACCATAATAGTTGCCGTAGAAATAATTTCCCTGATTATTCTGCGGCGTTCCCGGCAGGCACTCCATGAGGTAATGCACTCCGTTGCCAATAGCCGAGCCGCGATAAATACCCGCATACAGCAGCGCCGCCACGCCCGCCGCCGAACGCGGAAATGCCGATCCACCCATATTGAGCATATAACTGAATCCGCCGTCCGCGTTTTGCAGGCGATGAACAAAACTGATGGCCTTGGTGATGGTGCGCTTGGGAACTGCGATGCCGGCTTCACGCGCGGCGCGCAAGGCCATGACCTGGCATATCGTCACGGAGATATCCGCATCCATCGGCACGGGTTGGTATCTCCATCCACCCGCGGCGTTTTGCGCGTCAATAATCAGGCGGATGGCCCGTTGCAGTTTTTCATGCAGGTCCGGCGCATGCGATTGACCATAAATCTCGGCCAGAAAAAGCGTGGCAAATCCCTGCGAATACATGGGATCGGCATCTGTTGGACCGGCGATGAGTCCGGAACGCTGGCAGTGATCAAGTATATAGCGTAAAGCGCGGGAAACATTCTGGGCATACCGCCCCTGCCCCGGCAAATTGCCGCCGGCGACAAACGCCAAGCCGCCCAAGGCGGTAATGGCGGTGGTACCTGAATCAAATGATCCGTTGGCGTTCTGCCGAGCGGCCAGCCACTTCAAACCGCGGCGTACCGTTTGCCGCACTTGCGGCGTAATTTCATTCCGCAGGGGGCTGGTTTGTCCGGCCACAAACGTGGAGTTCCCGCCTGCAGCGCCGGCGGTTGTGGGGATCGCCATGCACACGATCATCGCCCCGGTCAACGCACAAATTACCACGGGGCGCAATCGTTGATACGGTAAACGCCGGCCAAGCGGTTTATGCAATCGGCCGGTGAATAGCGCATGGCACGGAAAAACGTTTGGGATAAGATCATTGAGCCATCGCTGAGTCATGCCGTTACGCTCCGGAACCTGCTGGGCAATCCATGATGATATTCTACTCTGGTTGACGCTTTGCGTATAATCAGCAAACTATTTGTTCCGGCTTTTTTGTCCCGGCGGGGCCAAAGCGGAATGAGGTTGTGCCAAGGAGGCGAAATGCCCGCAGATAAAAAATTCACCATCGGGATTATGCAGATGCGCTGCGAAAAAGATCCTAACGCCAATCGAGATCATACCGAGCGGCAAATACGTCAAGCCGCGAGCCTGGGTGCCAACGTGATTTGCACCCAGGAATTATTTTGTTCCGAATATTTTTGTCAAACCGAATCAACGGAACTGTTTGATCTGGCGGAATCAATTCCCGGTCCCAGTACCCAGCGCTTCAGTAAATTAGCAGCGGAGCTGCAAGTGGTGCTGGTGATCTCTCTTTTTGAAAAGCGCACTGCGGGAATCTATCATAATACCGCCGTGGTTCTTGATGCTGACGGCACGCTGCTGGGGATGTATCGCAAAATGCACATTCCGGATGATCCGCTGTTTTATGAAAAATATTACTTTACGCCCGGTGATCTGGGATTCAAAGCGTTCCAAACTCGTTTTGGACGCATTGGGGTACTGATCTGCTGGGACCAGTGGTTTCCGGAAGCGGCAAGGCTTACCGCCATGCAGGATGTTCAGGTGTTGTTTTACCCCACAGCCATCGGATGGCACCCGGCGGAAAAAGCGGAATTTGGGGCCGCTCAAGTTGATGCGTGGCAAACAGTTCAGCGGTCGCACGCTATTGCCAACGGTGTTTACGTCGCGTCGCCCAATCGTATTGGGCATGAA
>JAKATV010000485.1 GCA_021818565.1 Planctomycetota bacterium | reverse complement strand
TACGCAGTGGCTTAGCACCACCTTTGAGCAACAGATTAACTGGCAAAGTGTCAATATTAACTCTGATCCACGCACTTGGCTCGATGCGCCGGTTTTGCTGATTACCGGCCACGGCAATCCCCATTTTACTTCGGAAGATATTGCAAAATTAAAATGGTATATGAACCATGGCGGATTCATTTTCTCCAATGCGGACGGCAACAGCAAATCGTTTACCCGCGCGATTCAAAGAGCTGCATTTGCGGCTACCGATCATACGCTGAAAATGCGGAAGCTTTCTGCCGATAACTGGATTTATCACGTCCAGTACCAACTGCCTCCCACCATGGATTTAATGGGGCTTTCCAACGGCATCCGTGTCAGTTGGGTGCACAGCCCCCTGGATGTCGGATCGCGATGGGAAAGCCTGAACACGGATTTTCACAAAAATGCCTTCCGGCTGGCGGCCAACATCTATTTCTACGCCACCAGCAAACATCGACTGGTGCGACATTTGAATCCCAAAGTTCCTAAACTGAAAATCAGCGCCAAGCTCCGCGTCTTAGCTCTCTCCTTTATCCGACACAAAGGACAATGGAATCCGGAACCGGAAGCCTTCAAGGCCTTTTCAGATTATGCGGCGGTCCACAAAATCAAACTGTCTATTGGCACTGCTACACTTAAAAATATGGGGGAGAAAAAGCCGCTGATCGCCTATATGGCCGCGCTGCAACCCTTTGACCCGTCGTGGAGAACCGAGCATGACATTCGGGATTTCCTGGACGCGGGCGGAACACTGATTATTGAAACGCCCAATGCGGATAAAACCGTCACCCATTCCGTCCGATCCATGATTGCCCAGTTATATCCGCTGGCCACAATGGGCCAAATTCCTCAATCCAGCCGGATTTTTAATGGGGCCATACCCAACTCTGTGCCGCTGCCTAAAGTGAAATACCGTGCTTTTTTCCTGCGGCACCATGGCTTTCTGGATAAACCCCTGCTTTACGGACTGCATCGGCATGGCCGATGGATGATTATTTACAGCCCATACAATATTGCCACGGGGCTGACCGGTTCCCATGCCTGGGGTGTTATGGGTTACAGCCCGGCATCCGCCCGGCCGCTGATGCTCAATATGTTGCTCTATGCCGCACAAAAACATAACCCATAGCGTGCCAACCCCGCTTCGCGTTACACTTGTTATGTATGGATTCGCCCAAACAACATCTTGATCTACTCCTGACTCCCGGCAATCGTCGGGCCTTTTCATCGCATGGTCGGCACTGGCAGACTAATCGGTATGTCTATCCGGTGGTTTCCCGCCGCAGTGGCGGCATCAGCATTGGGGTGAATCTGAATCCCGACAAAGTCTGTAATTTTGATTGTGTATATTGTTGCGTGGATCGCAATATCGCTGGCGGACCGCCGGAAGTTGATTTGCCGATATTGCAATCCGAGCTTGTCGCCATGCTGAAAATGGTTCAACGCGGAGACATTTATGACTTTGATCCATTTTCCGGTGTTGCGCCGGCGTTGCGGCGAATTAATGATATTGCCTTTTCCGGTGATGGCGAACCGACCACTTGCCCACAATTCTTTCCAGCTTGCCAACGAGCGGCGGAAATTCTCCAGACGTTACACCTGCCGGAAGTAAAACTTGTGGTCATTACCAACGCCACCATGCTGCACCGCCCCACCATTAAAAAGGCCTTGTCATTTCTGGATCACCACAACGGCGAAATCTGGTTAAAACTCGATGCGGGCACGGAAGCGTATTACCGGCAAGTGGACCGTTCCACAATTCCCTTCCAACGCATCTTGGACAACATCACCGCCTGCGCAATTCAACGCCCGGTGGTTATTCAAACGCTTTTAATGGCCCTGCGTGGCGCAGGCCCCACGTCAGCGGAAATAGCGGCTTATATTCAGCGTATTATGGAAATTTGTGCGGCCGGCGGTCACATTAAATTAATCCAGATTTACTCGATCGCCCGCCGGACCACCGAAGCCTATGCGACAGCCTTATCGCCGGAAGCTTTAACTCAGTTCGGAGAACAAATTGCCACAGCGCTTCCCAACATAGCTGTAAGCGTATTTCCATAATGGAAGGCTCCAACGCAGAACATCCATTATTTAAAAGATCGCGATTTTGCACGATTCTGCGGCGGCATGCGTTGCCGCAATATTTCTTCCATATCGATTGCGTCAATATCCATTCCATCCGGATTATCTGGTGTTGCCGAAGCCTTGGTTTGGAGAGCCTGGGATTCAGCTTTCCGGGCAATGGTTGCAAAGCCGAACTCATGCAGCCAAAAATCGGTATCCGAACTTCGGCCGATTGTTTTCCGTTGCGGCTCGGCCGTCTTCCACCGCAGGCGCATAGCGGCTTTTCGCCGCAGTATTCCGGCGAGATATTTTTCACAGGCCATGGTCCGCGCCCCACCGCGCTGGGCACCGGCTTTCACGGCCCGATCATTGCTCACGACGGTTATATGCCGGGCACCGGTACTCTGATCCACCATGGAAATAATAACTGAATCCGCGGAAACACCGCGGCCTGAATATTTCAACGTTACGTCGGGAAATTCCGCATTTGTCGGCTCATCGGGTTTGGGTGAACCATCCATGACCAGTACAATCTTTTTATCCAGCCGCTCCACAAGGCGGCACAATTCCCGCAATGAAAAGCCATGCCATGGCCCCGTCATGGAGCTTCCGGCGTGCAGGCAGTTGTAGGCATCAATGATGATCATCCGAACGATCCTTAATTCGTTGCAGTATAACTCATGACAGGCCAATTTTTATCAATTAGAGAGAAATATCTTCCGTGCGGTTGAAAACCTGCGACTTCCAAGGATAATGGCACATCCTCGCCCGGGTGGCGGAATGGCAGACGCTCAGGACTTAAAATCCTGTGACCGTTTTCGGTCGTGCGGGTTCGAGTCCCGCCCCGGGCAATCAGTAGAATCAATGCTTTCCTGCTGCTGGTGCGGGTTTTCTTCACATACGGCCACCGGGATATCGCTTGAATCGTGTGTGCCAGCAAGGGACAGTTTAGGACGTAAAACGCCACCAGTTTTCTGCATATTTTCTACAGTGGCATAGGTACCGGTTTTGAGCATGGTTTGTTTTTCAGATATGGGAGCGCCGGGAACCGGCAAGGCGTGCAGGGCGTGTTCCTGATCCGCATGGCTCATGCGGGCATAGGTGCCTACGGTAAGCATGGGTGTTGAATGCCGGGCAAGGGATTGACAGGTCTTGACCGATGCGCCGCTGCGTACCAGCCACGATATGTAACTTACACGCAGACTGTGGAAGGTCAGGACTTCACCGGAAAGATTATCGGTGGGTATCCCGGCGGCCACGGCGTCATTACGCAGCATTTCCGAGAGTTCCCATCGCACCGGCATATCGAATACAGGCTTCCCTTGGGACTTACCGGCCAGCCACGTTGACAGCAGGCCGCATAACTCCGGGTTAAAGGGCTGAACGTCATCTTTCTTGCGCTTGGAGTAGGCCGCCGCAACGGTCACGGTGCAATCATCCATATTGAAACTTGCGGGCGTCAGGCTCCGTAATTCGCGTTGCCGGAAGCCCGTTGCCGATGCGAGAGTATAAAGCACGGCGCGTTCACTGCCAGGCATACCGTAGGCCGCTGGGGCCTTGCGTGCGTATTCAATCAAGGCGTTAAAATGCTCTTGGGATATTTCCATGCGGATCATCTTGCGGTCACTGCGTTCAATGGTGCCACCAACCTTGACGGACATTAAAGCATCATCGCGGGTACGCTTGTTGAGCAACAGCCATCTGCTGAACATCTTCACCGCCCGGACATGGTGGGCAATGCTGGACACGGAATAGCTTTCATCACGCAGTTTGCCGATGGCCGCGTTGACCGTATCAGGGAGTAATTGCGAAATGGTAGTGATGGCGGCCAACGTTGCCATACGCTCAACGCGCTGGCGTGTCTGGGAAGCGTAGGCGGTATTGCCACGGCGTGAAGCAATTGCTTTTTCAAAGTCCGCAAGGTGTTGGCCAATGGGCAGCTTCTGGGCTTGTGCCAACTCATCTTCCCGCGTGTCAATCAGGCCTTCGCGCCGGAGCATGGCATCAGTCTCAAGACGGTTGGCAATCTGCTGCGATGCGGTCTTATCCGTGCAGGCCGCTTGGGTCTGCCATAGACCATCCACATCTTTGAATGATGCGTACCAGATACGACCACGCTTATACACGCTTGCCACAAATCGCCTACTTTCCGCCGGATGAACCGGCTGCCTTGAGTTCAACGGATATATTCAGGGCATCCAGAATCGCCCCGGCAGTATCAAGCCTTATGTTCTTGCCGGAAAGAAAATGCCCCACAATCCGATGCGAAAATCCGCAGCGTTTGCCGATGGCATATTGGCTTAAGCCAGAATCCTTCACGGCTTCACGCACAACGTCGGTAAGTGTTTGTCTCTGTTTCATGGTTATATTTTCCCATATCATGGTGCCGTTGTCAAGCGGGCCCAGATAGCCCTAAAAACCTAACATTTATTAACATTCCTACGGGGCCTTCATGGCCTTGAGCATCCGGCGTGTCATCCGGCGGACATCCTCCATTGCCGGAGCCATGGCCACGCCGAATACCTTGTCCGCCGCCGCAATGCGGACGATGCCGGGTTGTTTGGGGTCATCGCGTAGTTCACGCCACGTTTCCACGCACCTCACGGCTTCCCCGGCGGCCATTCTCTGCGCCGCGGAAAGCATGGCGTCCGCACGGGCCTGTAACTCCCTCTGAAACGCAGGCAGTTTCTTCCATCGCATCACGGTTTGGACGGTCACACCCGCGGCGTTGGCCGCAACTTCCAGCGTCGCTCCCTGAAACAATGCTTCCAGCGCGGGCAGTTGTTTTTCCGTGATGCCTTCATTCATCATCTTGAGCGCTCCACATCCCCGACATACCGATCATTTTATTAAAGCTACTTTCAGGGGTCGATAGGTACGGGGTTTTATCGGTATCGGAGTAAGGCTGTTCGCTGTATAAGCCATACCGCAACGCATCGCATGTATGGTCATCTTTCTTCAACGGCATATCGGGATCGGTTCGCACGGTGCCTTTGTCCCACCGGTAAGAGGACAGCTCGCGTATGGTGTTGACGCAGTTGGCGGTGACGTGCAGGCGGGGCTTGCCATCACCCATAACCATCATCAACCGCTGCGTTTCTTCAATGCCGGCCCGGACGGCCTTGCGGGCCATGTCGGTAGGCACGCCAAGGGCGGACAGTTCGTTTCTCGCGGCCGCATCCTCCGGATCAGCCCACGTGCGTTGTACATCCATGCCCTCACTCATGGACTTGATGCTTTCGGCATGATCGGCAATGCGGGTTCGCGGCTTGTAGTGTTCCTGAAACACAACCCAGCCGCCGTCGCCGGTCTTGTATAGCCAGAGGCACACAAACGGATTATTGAAGCCAAAGTCTATGCTGCGGACGATCAGCTTGTCGGTAAGCGCCGCCGGATTGATGGCTGGAATAACATGCACGTTGCGATTGAACATCGGATAAACCGCGCCTTGGAAGCTCCCGAATTCCCCGGCCATGCGGGTGGCCCTGAACTGCTCCGGTATCTCCTGCTCAAAGGCATCAATCCAGTCCGAGGAAATAAAGCCATTGTCCCGTGTTCTGAATTGGTGCCATGACCAGCCCGGCGAATTGGCGTTAAACTTTTCCTCCATGAACGGGTCATATTCGATAGGCGTTTGGGTCATGATAATCTGGCCGCGTGTGTCGCGGGTTCTGGCGAATATTTCAATGAATATGGAGGCCGGAAACTGTTCGTCAATCCATGCCCCGCCAATGCTCCGGGCCTGAAACAGCCGTCGCCCTTGTTCGGAGGATTTAAATTCGATTATCCAACCGTTGTGCAAGCGGACGGCGGCGGGCCAGTTTCGGGCCTGATCGTGCCATGAGATTTTGCGTATCTCGTGCGGCTGGAAATGCTTGGCCAATTTTTCCGCCCAGCACACACCGCAGGCCAACTCGAAAGATTGGCCGATGATCCAGAACGGGCAATTCGGGTAAGGTGGCACCTGCTTGAGGATGCGGGCAACCTTGATGGCCCCGGCTTCCGTTTTGCCGGATGAATTTCCGCCCCGTGCCACAACCACGCGGGACGGATCATCCACGAAAGCCGCCTGATACTCGGCGGGCGCGATGGTGTCCACGGGTTTGGCGGCCAGCAGGGCCACAGCCGTGCGTCGGCGGCGAAGCATAGCCCCGGCATCATCGCACGCCTCACGCCAGGCCCTGAAATGACTTGCGGGCTGCATCTTCAAGTCTCCCGATGAACAATCAAGAACGTCTCATCAAGAATTTCCAACAGCTTACAGTCGGCCCTGATTCGCTTTTTAATTTCCGCAGTGATGGTCAGTGCCATACGTTCAGCGGGATAAATTTCGGGGTCATCCGGCGCGGTGTCAGTTTCCACGGCCTTCTTTGCGGCCTCAACCGCCTCGTGAATGAGGTCATACGCTTTCGGCGGCCCATAGAAGCAGATTGCCGTTTGGACGGCGGCGATCAATCGGCCATCTATTTTCATATTGCCGCAGCGGGTCAACCGCAGATACGTTTCATTGGGATTCAGGATATTCATAAAAATTACCTTTCCGCCGTTTATTCGGCTTCATTAAACGCGATTTGCGGGCCTGCCGGGACTTCAGGCAACATATCGTGCGTCGGTTCGCACGGGGCTGCAATGGGCGGCGGCCCGGCAAGAATCTTGGCCCTTAGCCGATGTTGTCGCCAAGCCGTTTTGAGCAGCATGCGAATGCGGCATACCGGCGGCGCGGTGTGGCCCGGTGCGGCGGAAAACTGAATCACCCAGATTTGCGGTTGCGGCTTGGCCGGCACGGGCAGCAGCGGCGTCGCGGATTTCGCGCGGCGTGCGGGCTTGGCGGCCACGTGGTCGAATAGCGGGCGGTCGCTCATTTTCCAAGCTCCTTGATATGCCATTCAATAAAATCGCCGTCCGGGTTGCACCTGAAACAAATCAGCTTGCCGGTGGCTTTCTCAACCGCGTCAAGGATATTGCCGGCCAAAATATGCTGGTAATTGGCACTGCCCAAGAACCGCCAGTTCCGTGCGTCAGCCTCAGCCAAGGCACGTATCTTCCGGCGCTGCTGTTCGTCCGGGATAAGGTGCCTCAACGCGGCGTCGGCCAGTTCCAGCCGGGTATAGGTTTGAGGCAGTATGGTATCGGAAGTCCTGTTTTCCTTGAGATTATTGACTTTCGGTACCGATACCGCGATACCGCTGGTGGAATTTGCCTTGAGCAGTTCCATAATTTCTTGCTTGTGCTGGCGGACTTCATCCAGCAGTCCAACCGAGATATTGCGTGCCTTAATCCCAGTTCCGTCCGGCTTCAATATCAGTTCAGCACCAAAGGCTTTAACGCGGGAAAGAATGTCCATGGCGATACTCATACGTCAGCCTCCCGTAATGCGGCCTGC
>JAKATV010000078.1 GCA_021818565.1 Planctomycetota bacterium | reverse complement strand
GATCCGATTTCGCTTATTTCTTCGATCGTCATCCGAACCTCCTTGTTCAATGACTGATCTATCGGTCCACATACAGCTAAAGCTTGAGCAAATATTGCGCTGTAGTACTAATATGTCATCCGGGTTATTGTAGCCGTAACATTGCGCGATATTCACTGGCAGAATCTCGTGCATGAATCTCGTGCAGTTTCCCATCACCGGTCCGAGGCTTATACTGTTAGGTGCATGCTGGAGTTTTTACACACGCTGCTGAATCGGTTGACGGCCTATCCCTGGTGGGTTGTCACGCTGGAATTGGCCCTGATTGGCGTGGTGGTGTACTGGGTATTAGAGTTCCTGCGCGGCACGCGCGGCGCGCGACTCATCAAAGGCGTGGCGCTGTTTTTAATTATCGCCTATACCATTATTAAACTTGGCGGCAACAAGCTGCCGCAGGTGGAATTTCTTTTCAGCCGCCTCCTGGTCTTCACCAGTTTCGCCATCGTCGTGGTATTTCAGCCGGAGTTGCGCCGCGCGTTAATTCGCCTGGGGGAGACGCGCTTTTTTCGGCCCGGCAGTTCCGCCTCCCGGCGATTAATTGATTGTCTGTGTCAAAGTGCGGAATATTGCTCCCGCAATCGCATCGGTGCGTTAATTGCGGTAGAACGTGAAGTCGGCTTGGGTGCCTTGCTGGAGCAGGGAACCGTGCTTAATGCGGATGCCACCCCGGAACTATTGAATACTATTTTCTGGCCCGGTTCCATGCTCCATGACATGGGCGTGGTGATCCGTGATGGTCGAATCGCCGCGGCGGGGGTGCAGTTTCCATTGGCGGAAGGTATTGAAGTCACCCCGGACATGGGGGCGCGGCACCGGGCGGCTCTGGGGTTGTCACAGGAAAGTGATGCCGTCATTATTGTAGTCAGTGAAGAGACCGGCATCATCAGTGTTGCCGTGCGGGGCGAGTTTGTCCGCGAACTCACCAGTGAACAGTTGCGCGAACGGCTCTCCCAGGCTTTGCAGAAACCTGATCACGCTGCGCCTCACCGCTCCGCCGCGTAAGCCAATGGCGCGCGGCGGGAAGCACCGTGTGCGCCTGATCATTCACTACGGCCCTGTGGGCCTGAAAGAATAGCAATTATGCCACAACCACAACGCCGCATCCTGGAACGCCTGAAAGTTGTGCCGCTGACGCTGCTGCTGACGCTGCTGCTGTGGATGTATGCCGACGCCCATCTGACGGCCATTGAAAGCAATTTGCCTTTTCAAATCAGCGTGGTCGTGCCGCCCAGCGACGCCAATGATATTGTCCGGATTGTCAGCCCCGCCAATGGAGAATTTCACGTTAATATTCAGGGACCGCGGGATCAGGTGCAGCAGATTCGGGATCAGGCGGATGGCCGCGCTATTTTCACGCATGATGATCGCAACAATCTCGCGTATGTGGTGCGGCATCTTCACGCTTTAACCATCGGCTCGAAAAATTACATCAGCTCCGTGCGTGTGCTTAACGATTTGCCCTATTTCCGCCAACGCCACGTCAGGGTCATCTCCGCCACGCCCGCCCGCATTCAACTGGCGGTGGACCAGATGGTGTCGATTTCCCGGCCCATTTCCTTCACCGCGTTGCACCATGTTGCCGCCCGCATTATTCCGGCGGTGGCGCAAATACAATTACCCAAAAGTCTGCTGACCAGTATTGGCGGACAGGATCAAGTGCGGGTGGTAGCCCAACCTTTGTCGGATTTAACCACGCTGCCGCCGCGCACGCGACAAACGGTGCAGGCGCAATTGGTTGTGCGCTATCCCGGAGCGGTCAATGCGCAGGTGAATGTTACACCCGCCACGGCTCTGGTGAGTTTCACCGTACCGGCTGAGCCGGCCCACAAATTAAAGCTTGGGATCGTGCCGGTTTGGGTTCGCGGAGCATCGTGGCTGGTCAACCGTTATAACATCTCCATTCGTCCGGAAACGGTGCAGGTGGTGGTGGCCGGCTCCCGCCCGGCACTGCGACGCCTGGGGCGGAAAATGCTGGCGGGAGATTTAGCCCCCGTGCGGCAGCGCGTTGTGGCTTTTTTAAATATCACCCCGTCCATCACCGCCGGCACACACTGGGTAGCGCATCACATTCGTTACTCTCTGCCGGCGGGTGTCACGCTGGTAAAGGCACCTCGAACCATTTTGTGCAAAATTTCTTACCGTCCCTCAGCCGCCGCACGTGCGTCGACTTCGGTAATGCCGCCGTCCTCCACTGCGAATGTCGGACAGTAGGCGACACATTTACGGTACTAAAATGATGTCGTAACGGGATGTGGGTTCTTCCGTGCCTGAATAGACTAATATGGGTGGTTTTCCCAGTGTCCAGATATTATCATGCCGCGGGCCGACATCCGGCGTGCGCGTCCAGAAAACGCTGCCATCATCATAAAGGACGTTCTGCCCACGCCTGGCGTGATTCCATGAATTGACATTGACCTGTCCCACGCCTCCCCCATAAAACAAGGGATTACGATCCGCCAGGATGGCAATATGGCCGCCCCGCGCCCAATGATGGTGATAAGCGGACAACTCATCAATATAGCTATACCCGAGGTTCGACCATGCCGGATGATTCCCGTTGCCGCGCAGTCCGGCACCAGGCACCACGGCAGGGCAGATCATCCGGGTCCAGGTCGTATACCGGGTCCGCCCGTTAAGCATGGGGGCCAGATTGGCCAGGTTGCAATGCGCGTTGGCGGCGCGGTGTGCTGGGCCGGTCATGCCGCGCGGCAGCCAGTCCTGATCGGCGGGTACAGCGATGCGGGGCAGTAAGCCGCTGTTGGCCTGTGCATACTGCCCAAATGCTGTTCCCAGCATTGCCAGGTTGTTAGCGCAATCCGTTTGCACCGCCAGCGTGCGCGCTTTATTAAGTTGAAAAAGTGTAACCGTCAGCAGCAATGCCGCCGCGATCAGCATGACCGCGATGTCCGCCTTGCGCGGATCCCACGTGCGGGCTTTGAGCCGGGTGTTGGTGAGCATGGATTTGCCGGCATGGGGTGTCAGGCGTGCCACTGGTGCGGCACTGGCGGCGGCCACGGTGCGGCGGGTTAAATCCACGGGTGGCTCCACCGGGGGAAGTTGGGCCAGGGCGTGGATTATTTCCACCAGTCGCCCTGGGCAGTCCCCAGAGCCGTTTGATTCCTCACGTGCGTGCCGATCCGTGCCGTGCTCCAGTAAGGAATCAATATAGGCCACTTCATGATCCGCCAGCGGTGGAAAAGGGATTTCCGGATTGTCATTGATGGGGTTGTTCATAGCTCACCTGCGTACTTACCTTATCTCCCGGCAGACGTACCGCCGTATCATCCACGGTTATTGACGACGTTCCTTTCCTTCACCAATCCGCACCCTCCATGCCTCGCCGAACATGGCAAGCGCCGAATGGAGTCGACTTTTTACCGTTCCCAGCGGAATGCCCAGCATCTGGGCAATTTCTTTATAGGCAAAGCGGTTGTAATAACTTAACAACAACACCTCCCGATAAATTGTGGGCATCCGAGCGATGATTTGCCGCACCGCATCGGCATCCTCCATATCAATTAACCGCTCCGGAGCGGAAAGCGTATCAGACGCCATGAATTCAACAAACGTGCCCTGATCGCCATCTTCTCCGGTGATATTATCCAGAGACTGCGTGCCGCGTCGCATCGCCGTCCGCAGATGATCCCGCGCCTTATTGGCCGCAATGGTAAATAACCACGGTCGAAAGCGACGGGTAGAGTCAAAGGTGGGGGCGCTACGGTATACCTGTATAAATGTCTCCTGAAATAAATCCTCCGCCAAGGCCGCCTCATTGATAAATCGCTGCAGAAAGCTAAATAGCTCTCGGCGATACCGTTCGACCAATTCGGCAAATGCGGCCTGATTACCGGCCACAAAGTCCGCAACAAGATCTTCATCCGTGGCCATTCGGGCCTTCCTTTATTACGCGGAATAGCGTTTTTTTGTTCGCTCCGCCTCAGCTATTGTAAACGTTGGCTCCGGGAGAATTCATTTTCATAGCATTTTGCGTAACGCAAAAGTTTTTCTTCATTTAACGTAAACACGAATTTTATCTAGTCATTCTGGAATTCCCGGAACTGATCGCCTACTGTTACCTCATTTGAACACGCTGCCACAACACTATCCGCTTCGCGTTTTTTATGATGGCCAATGTCCGGTCTGTAGCCGCGAAATTCAACGCCATCTCCGGCACGATCGTCTTGGGCATCTTCAAGCGATCAACATCGCCGCGCCGGATTTCAATGCTACAGCCTATGGCCTGGATGCTCAACGTGTCCACGATGTCATGCACATAGTGACCTCCGACGGACAAGTCTTTACCGAAGTTGACGCATTTATATGTATTTGGCGTGCGCTGCCACAACGACTGGATCGCCTGATATTCATGACGCTGTTACGCATCCCACCCCTGCGAAAACTTGCGGACCTCGCCTACCGCGCCTTTGCCAAAAACCGCGTGCGCCTCTTCGGCGGATGCGATTCAAATCGTTGCCAGCCAGCGCGGCCTGTCAGATAAGGCCTTGAGCCACAGTCATCATCCGCATGAGTATCGCTTCACATGCCGGATCAATGTTTCGGGCTTGGCGCAACACCGCCAGCTCGGCCCAGCCGGTGCAACCGTTGTCCTGCCGTCCCAGCCATCCCATTGCCAGGGCTTCAAAGGTTAGCAGTACTGTTTCACGCGCCTGCCCATGGCGCGGATTGCCGGGATGATAAACTCCCGGCGGCGGAAGCACGGCCACGAGTGCCTGGGGTTGGGCGGGCGAAATAATTTTCCCCGGATCATGTGTCCATTGCATCAGCACGCTGGTTCGCTTTCGCTGCCGCCCAATTCCGCCTTTGCATACCGGGCTTGTGATGAACCACTGGTCGCGATATTTCAACACACTCAATAATTCCACCAGTGCGTCACCGGCAATCGATAGCGTGCCGGGTTTATTTTTCCCGGCTTCCTGAATACGCAGCCACACGCCGCCGGAACTCAACACGTCGCGTAGCGCTGTGCGTTGGTCGGTCGAATGACCAGGTGTAATGGCGATGATGCCATCGCAGCAGAACTGCCGAATTTGCCGCGCGGCCTCCAGCAGCGGCAGATATATCCGTGCCAGCAAAGCGGCGTCACGCTTACGAAAGGCCTGCCGTTCCGCCGCCTCCAGTTCCCGCCGCGCCGCAACATACCTTCCCGCCGCCAGTAAGTCCTGCCCGGAAGCCCATAACCGCTGCGCGAAATCCACAGGCTTGGGCGAAAATTCCAATGGATCGTCTATGCTACTATTCATAGCCCCGATCATGTTTGAAACCCGCTGATCTGTCAAAGCGCCTGTGAAAGGCAAACCGCTCGGCGTATGCAACCGCCCGGCACCCGTTAGCTCAACGCGGCAGCGTTGAGTTTTCCGCGGAATGTGACGTGAAACCGTGATTTCTTTCGACCCGTCGCGCATGATGCCCCGGAACCCCGGACCGACTGCGGATTATTTCCCCGGCGGTGATTCGTGAAGTACGAGATCGGCGTGTTCGCGTTGAAAATATTTCAATGCCCATTCATCAGGAAACAGCAGCACGCGTTGCTGCCGGTCGTCCAGCGCCTGCCCTATGCGTTTGTATTGCACAGCCTGTTCCACCTTGTCCGCCGGAGCCTCCGCCGCCAGCCAGCGCATCACTGTCCAGGGCGTTTTCTCAAAACGCGTTTCAGCTCCGTATTCACTTTGCAGCCGATATTGCACCACTTCAAATTGCAACGGCCCGACCGCCGCCAGCAGAGGCAGCCGCGTATGCGAGTGCACGACCTGCAAGGCCTGCGTCACGCCCTCCTGCAGCAACTGATCCAATCCCTCGCGGAAGCGTTTGAACTGCGACGTGTTGGTGGAATGGATATAGGCAAAGCATTCCGGCAGAAATTGCGGAATCTCCTGATAGACAATCGCCGGGTCTTCCGTCAGCGTGTCCCCAATACCAAATTCATCATGCCCGACCAAGCCAATAACATCACCGGGATAAGCTTCATCCACGGTTTCCCGATCGCGGCCAAAAAGCTTATGCGAACTCGATAGCCTGACCTTGCGGCCGCTTTGGGCATGAATGACGGTCATGTCGCGCGTGAATCTGCCCGAACAAACACGCACAAAGGCAATACGATCCCGGTGCCGCGGGTCCATGTTGGCCTGTATTTTAAACACAAAACCGGAAAATGCGGGTTGTTCCAACGGCACAAATTGATTTCCGGACTTGCGCGGTTGCGGCGCAACGGCATAGTGTAAAAACGCATCCAGCAGCATCTGCACGCCAAAATTATTGGCGGCGCTGCCAAAGAATACGGGCGTAAGCTTGCCGGAATGTACCTCCGCCGCATTTAACTCTGCTCCTGCGCCCTCCAGGAGTGTCAACTCCTCATGGCACTGCGAATATAAGTTGTCTCCCAGGGTAGCCCGCACCGATGGATCATCAAATTGCGACACCGCCACCGGTGCCCGGTATGCTCCATGCGGGGTGCGTTCAAATAAATGCACCGCTTTTCGCACGCGGTCAAACACGCCGCGGAATTCTTTGCCGTTACCCAGTGGCCAATTCATGGCAAAAACCTGCAGGCCCAGCACGCGCTCCAGTTCATCCAGTAAATCCAGCGGCTCACGCGCGGGGCGATCCAGTTTGTTCATGAACGTAAAGATCGGCACGCCGCGGCGCCGGCAAATTTCAAAAAGTTTACGGGTCTGCGGTTCAATACCTTTTCCCGCATCAATAATCATAATCACCGCATCAACGGCGGTCAGCACCCGGTACGTATCTTCGGAAAAGTCCTTATGTCCCGGTGTATCAAGCAAATTGAGCCGGTAGCCGTTGTAATCAAACTGTAAAACCGTGGAACTTACGGAAATACCGCGCTGCCGTTCCAGTTCCATCCAGTCGGAGGTGGTGGCACGTTGCGATTTGCGGGCGGTCACCGAACCTGCCAACTGCACCGCGCCGCCGTAAAGCAGCAGCTTTTCGGTCAGCGTGGTTTTACCGGCATCCGGGTGGGAAATGATGGCAAAGGTGCGGCGGCGGGCGATTTCATCGGAAAACATAAGGACTTTCAAAGCGAGTATTTTTAAAGTAACGAGGGGTTATTCGTTTTATCGTGCTTGCCGCGTTATTTTGCAGCGGATGAGCACACTCATCAGGCTCACTAGGGAGGCGTCAGATGCACCTGAAACTGGCTCGTGGAACATGCATTCATTCTATTATATTACCGTATTTACCAACAAATTCCCAGCGCCCCCGGTACCCAGGGCGAAATCATATATAGCAAAATTCATATGACGATTCGGTTTTCCCGTATCTCCGGGGATGTCGGTCGCCGCCTAGGAGCCTGTCCGAGTAATGACGTTCAACCACCGAGTAAATTTTCCGCTTCTTCCTTCATGGCGGCTTAAAATCTGGCTGGTGCACCGCATTTTTTCTTCCAGATGAAAAAACGCGGCTGAATT
>JAKATV010000140.1 GCA_021818565.1 Planctomycetota bacterium | reverse complement strand
AGCCGCGCGGTGGAAACCCGCGGCCGGATTCGCGAACCGCGGCATCGACGACATTCGTGTCCCGTCCGCAATCAACGGCCATCACCAACGGCCATGGGATTCCTCCCATGGCTGCCGGGAATACTACCATTCTCCCGCCACCCCGTCGTACGCTGCCGCGCGGTGGAAACCCGCGGCCGAATTCGCGAACCGCGGCGTCGGCGACATTCGTGTCCCGTCCGCAATCAACGGCCAGGGGATTCCTCCCATGGCTGCCGGGAACGCGACGGGCACTCTACCTTAGAATACCACTTTATTTCTCGCCTGCCACTTCCTCGCGCCAATAGACGCCCGTATGTTCAGGCAGGTATTCATGAATCAATTTGGTGAGGTGCGACTGATTTTTTATCCTGGTACATGACGCCCCGCGTGAAAAGCGGCGTTCCAGTCCATCGCTTGTATACTTGCCGGCTTCACGACTCATAAGCCGCTTCAGCGAACCTGTCACCTCTGATTCAGAAATATCCGATTTCCAGCTTACGACGGCGTGGACGTGCGTCGGGGTCGCCACAATTGCGTGCAATCGCCATTCTCTACGGGAACAGGCCTGACGAGCGGTTGCGACAAAAATCGTTTGCATCTCGGCAGTAAATACTACTTTTGCCGATCTCGCCAAACGGTCGCGATAACGTGCGATCCCTGGATCAGGTGGGATAACCCCGCGCTGACCATGCTGCCGATAGCCATCAGGGTGGTCCGCGCCCCAAGATCGGTACGCGTGAAAAATGAAATGAAATACAGGCACTTGTTCACGCTCCCAAAGTGGCGGGGTTCACCCTTCGCTGCACCCGCCGCCACGCCCGCAATCAACGGCCATCATCAACGGCCATGGGATTCCTCCCATGGCTGCCGGGAATACCACCATTCTCCCGCCCACCCGGTCGCACGCAACCGCGCGGTGGAAACCCGCGGCCGGATTCGCGAACCGCGGCATCGACGACATTCGCCGTCCCGTCCGCAATCAACGGCCATCACCAACGGCCATGGGATTCCTCCCATGGCTGCGGGGACACCATTACATCGCCGTATGGACCGCCGGTGCAACTGCGGCGGCTTCCTGGGCATGAATGAGGCGATACTCGACCGCATCCGCAATGGCTTGCCAACTGGCTTCGATGATATTTTCCGATACGCCGATGGTGCCAAACACGCCTTCCGGCGAGCGGAATTCAATGATGACGCGCACCTTTGCGGCTGATTCCGCCCGTCCGTTAACGACGCGAACTTTGTAATCCACGAGATGCAAATCAGCAATCGCGGGGAACTCCGGCTCCAAGGCGTGGCGCAAGGCCGCATCTAAAGCATTAATTGGCCCGTCGCCTTCGGCGGAGGCGTTGATATCGCGCTTATTGGCGGCGATGGAAAGCGTCGCCTTGGTAACCGGTTGCCCGTTGGCCTGGCGGGAAACGGCACAGCGATAATTTTTAAGGTCAAAGAATTTTCGTGTTCGCCCGATTTGTCGACGGAGTATTAATTCAAACGACGCTTCAGCCGCCTCAAATTGATACCCCTGTGACTCCAATTCCGTTACCTGATCCAGGACTTTTTTTAGCACAGCGCGGTCGTGTTCGATATGAAACTTCTTGCCGGCCTTGGCGGCAATATTGGAAATGCCGGAAAGCTCGGAAACCAATATTCGCCGTGAATTACCCACCAGTTCCGGTTCGACATGTTCATAACTGCTGGCCATTTTGTTGACCGCATGTACGTGCATGCCACCTTTATGGGCAAAGGCGCTGGCCCCGGTGTACGGCTGATTATTCACCAGATTCAAATTGGCCATCTCATAAACATAGCGGGAGGTTTCCGTCAGATGGATCAGCGAATGCTTCTGGAGACAATCATAGCCCAATTTCAGTCGCAGGTTCGCGATCACCGTGGTGATGTCCACATTGCCGCAGCGTTCACCAATGCCGTTGATGGTGCCCTGCACCTGCGTAGCCCCCGCGGTTACCGCCGCCAGCGCATTGGCGACCGCCACGCCGCTGTCATTATGCGGGTGGATACCTACAGGAAGTTTCAGTTTTTCCAGGGCGTGCCGCACACCATTTTGCACGGCGGGAGGCAACGTGCCGCCGTTGGTATCACAGAGGCATACAAGCACAGCACCGGCTTGCGCGGCGGCGGTGATGGTTTTAAGCGCGTATGGCTCATTGGCCTTGAAACCGTCAAAAAAGTGCTCGGCATCATAAATTACCTTGCGGCCCTGACGGGTGAGATACGCTATAGAATCGGCGATCATATCCAGATTTTCCTGCAGCGATACGCCAAGAACGTCCGTGGCGTGGATGTCCCACGTTTTTCCCACCACGGTGACAAACTCGGTTTCGGCATCGCGCAAAGCTATAAGGCCGGTATCATCCGCGGCGGCTATACCCTTTCTCCGGGTCATTCCGAACGCCACAAGCTTGGCCGTTTTGAGCTTTAATCCACGGGCTTCATTGAAAAAAGCCGCATCCTTCGGATTGGATAATGGATATCCCCCTTCGATAAAATCTACGCCCAGCTCATCCAGGCGATGACAGATCAGCAATTTATCCTGCAGGGAAAAACTTACACCCTCACCCTGACTGCCGTCACGTAACGTCGTGTCATATATTTCAATTCTTTGCATACAATAACCTCGTTGGCTGCCGGGAGCATTATAAGGATTTACCGCCAGCCATGCACCCTTGAATTCACAAACAAAAACACCCTGCGCCTAGGCAGGGTGTAAAAGGTTTATGAATTTTGAATATTACACAAGTGCCCGCCGGACGTTAGATCTTAACGTACCGGCCAATAACAGCGCGGACAGCAGCACAGGAGCATATCCCACGCTGTAACAGCAACGTCCCGACTGTCATCGGGGTCATAGCTGCACAAACTGTCCGCACGGCACACCTCATAAAAACCGTTGATATCTTAGCATTATGAACAGAAAGGTCAAATTGCCGCCTGCGGCCAACAACAGTGTCGTGGCTGCCGCCATGACTAAAGCGGTAGAACAGCGTAGAATTAAGGAAAGGAGCGTGTCGGATGTTTTCACTGGATCATGTCGCAATACAAACCCCTGATATCGCGGGGACTGCGGAATTTTATGTCAAAGAATTTGGGGCGGAAATATTATATCAGGATACGAGTTGGGCTTTTCTGCGGTTGGGGCAGGGGAAGCTTGCACTGGTTTCCCCCCAGCAGCATCCGCCCCATGTGGCAATGCGCGTTGCCGCGGATGATTTGCAACGCGCCGCCGAAAAGCACGGCCAAAGTATTGCCGAGCACCGTGACGGCACACGCGGGATATATCTTCATGATCCGGCCGGCAACACTCTGGAACTGATTTGCTATCCACCGGATTACAAAGGCGTATAAGGCGAAGGCACCATGGCGGCAACGCGGCGGCATAAGTCAACACTTGCGCCAAAATGCCGTATGATGTTCAGCGATGTAATACCCAAGGAGCAGGCATGGCCCAGGCTGAAATTCCGGCAAGCACGCTGTCCGCGGCGACGGACTTCCAACGACATTATTCTTCGTTGGAACACGAATTAACCAAAGTGATCGTGGGGCAAAGCGATGTCATCCAACAGACGCTGTGCTGTCTGCTTATCGGCGGACACGCGCTGATTGAGGGTGTACCGGGCATCGGAAAGACCCTGCTGGCGCGATCATTAGGCCAGGTGCTGGATTTAAAATTTTCGCGCATTCAATTCACCCCTGATCTCATGCCGGCTGATATATTGGGGACATCCATTCTGGTTACGGACGCTTTGGGTGTGCGGAGCATGCAGTTCCAAGGAGGACCTTTATTCGGCAATGTGATTCTCGCGGATGAAATCAATCGCGCATCACCAAAAACGCAATCCGCCATGCTGGAGGCCATGTCCGAGCAGTCCATCAGTGTCGGGCGCACGACGCATCGTCTGGCGGACCCATTTTTTGTTATCGCAACACAAAATCCGCTTGAAATGGAAGGCACGTATCCTCTGCCGGAAGCGCAGCTGGACCGCTTTGCGATGAATATTATTATCCGTCCGCCGCCGGTGGATGAACTGGTCAATATTATGGATCGCACCACCGGCGTTAACAAGCCGGCATTGCTGACCATTATGAATGCCGCCCGCCTGGCGGAAATGAAACTCATGGTGCGCAGCGTCACCGTGGCGGAAATATTGAAACGGTATATAGCTCGCATTATTCTCTGCACCCATCCAGACAGTGATCAGGCCACGGATAGTGTCAAAAAATATGTTCGCTACGGTGCCAGTCCGCGGGCGGCACAGGCTTTAATTTTGGCCGCGCGGGTGCAGGCGTTGATCAATGGACGCACATATGTTGAGCCTAATGATATTCTGGCCGTTGCGCTGCCTTGCCTGCGGCACCGGATCATCACTCATTTTGACGCCCGGGTGGATGGCATTGACACCGTGGCGATTATTCAGGACGTGTTAAAAAACACGGACCCGGCACCGGAAGCCGCCGCCATTAAAAGTCTGATGCGATAACGCGCCTGGTGCATTAACCGGTTGCGACCCGGCCGTATTATCCCGGCGGTGTGGCTTCCAGTTCCGCTTGCGTGGGTTGGCGCTTGCCGGCGGCGACCTTCACCATGCGCGACGGTTCCGGAGCGTTTTCCATGGTTTGCTCATCGCCGCTGCCGCCTTGTACGCCGCGGGCCATGGCAATAACTCCGGTGCGGGCTAATTCACGAATGCCGTAAGGCCGCACGAGTTCCACAAACGCATCCAGTTTGTCTTCTTCGCCGGATAACTCCACCATAATCGCCTGATGGCCCACATCCACGACGCGGCCGCGAAACAGGTCGGCAAGTTCAATAATCTCGCTGCGTGTGCGCGGCGTTACGCCGAGCTTCACCAGCATGAGATCCCGTGAAACATAAGGCGAATCTTTATAATCCCGTACTTTCACCACGGTGACAATTTTGGCCAGTTGTTTGCGCACCTGGTCCAAGGTACGTTCATCCGCGATAACCACAATGGTCATGCGGGATAAATTTGGATCTTCCGTGCGGCCCACCACCAGAGAGTCAATATTAAATCCGCGCGCGGAAAACATGTTGGCCACATGCGAAAGCACGCCGGGTTCGTTCATTACCAGTGCGGTTAAAATGTGCCGCATAATGTATACTCCAATGCAAAAATTTGTTCTAAACCATCCATGCTTTCGCGCGGAAAATTATATATCGCGCGGGCATAAACGGCAGCTTGAATCAACAGGATAAGGCGTTGCGCCACATCAGGCCAGCGTGCCCATATCACGGGCCATATTCGGTGGAGCGGAACCGACGATACCGAGTTCCATTTCATGAATACCTTTTCCGCTGGGCACCATGGGATAGACGTTTTCATCGGTTTCGCAGAGGAAATCCACCACGCAGGGTCCGGGATGGCGGATCATTTCATCGACAACTTTCTGCACATCCTCTTTCTTTTCACAGCGGATGCCGCGAATACCGAAGCTTTCAGCCATGGCGGCAAAATCGGGATTGACCATTTCGGTGTTGCTGAATCTGCTGCCATAAAACATCTTCTGCCATTGGCGTACCATGCCCTGGAAATTGTTGTTGAGAATAGCCACTTTTACCGGCAGTTTGTATTGCCGAATCGTGGCCAATTCCATCGCGGTCATGATAAACGACGCATCGCCGTCAATATCAATAACCAGATCCTTAGGCCGCGCCACCTGCGCGCCGATGGCCGAGGGCAGGCCATAGCCCATGGTGCCCAGTCCGCCGCTGGTAATCATGCTGCGGGGAATACTCCAACGGATAAACTGCGCCGCCCACATCTGGTGCTGCCCCACGCCGGTAGTGAATATGGCGTTACCGCCGGTGGCTTTGTTAATCGCTTCGATAATCGCCTGGGGCTTGGCCAAGGGAGAATCATCACGATAGGCAAATGGATATTTCGCCTTCCATTGCGCAATCTGCTCCAGCCACTCTTTGCGTGGACGATGTTCAATATGCTGGATCATATCTTTCAGGCACAAACGCGCATCGCCCACCACTGGCACATCCACTTTCACGCTCTTGCTGATGCTGGATGGATCAATATCCACATGTACAATTTTGGCCTTGGGGGCAAAGAGTTTCAGATTGCCAGTCACACGGTCATCAAACCGTGCCCCGATGGCAATGAGGCAATCGGCATCCTGCACGGCATAATTGGCATACGCGCCTCCGTGCATGCCGAGCATGTGCAGGCTTAACGGGCTGTTTTCATCAAACGCACCAAGGCCCAGCAAGGTGGTGGTGCAGGGGATGTTCCCCTTTTCCGCCAACTCGCGAACTTCTTTCCATGCACCGCTGAGAATCGCTCCACCACCCACATACAACACGGGGCGCTGGGCGGCATTAATCATATCCGCGGCGGCTTTCACCATGCGGCTGTGGCCGAGGCGATAAGTCTTATATCCCGGCAGCCAGGGCGTATCATCAATGGCCGACTCCACCTTGTTGGTGGTGACATCCACGGGCAAATCCACAAGCACCGGTCCGGGCCGGCCCGTGGTGGCAATGATAAATGCCTCGTTGATAATCCGGGGCAAATCTTTGACGTTCTTCACCAGATAATTGCGTTTGGTTACGGGCCGGGTGATACCGGTTACGTCCGCTTCCTGAAACGCGTCATTACCAATCACGTAGGTGCGCACCTGCCCCGAAAATACGATCATGGGGATCGAATCCATGTAGGCGGTGGCCAGAGGAGTTACCGTGTTGGTGGCACCGGGGCCGCTGGTGACAATCACAATGCCAGGCTTGCCAGTGGCGCGGGCGTAGCCGTCGGCCATGTGGCCGGCACCCTGCTCATGCCGCACGAGAATAAAGTTCAGTTTGGTGTCATACAGTTGATCAAATGTCGGGAGAATGGCACCGCCGGGGTAGCCGAACGCGTCGGTGACATGATGCTCCAGAAGCATTTGCAGCAAAATCTGCGCACCGGTTTTACCGATGTACCGATCGGTCAGACCGGTGGGATGCCCAAGTACAGGCAGCTCATTGCTGACTTCAGATCCGGAAGCGACAGCAGTTGCCTCGGTCCATTTTTCAGTTTTGTTGGGCTTGGTGGTTTTGGAAGCCGGCGCAGAGGCCGCTCCCCCGGTAAGGGAAGTGCTGGACATAAAAACCTCATACAACATCGGCTGCATTGGAAAGGTTGGCATGGCGTCCACCGCACGGCAGATTACACCAGCGCCCAACCAGGCCGCCGTCCCGGCAAGCCGGGATAACGAATTTCTCAGAGCCGCAGCCCCGGAAACTCGCCGTCGATCAAGTAGTCATAGCAGGTTTCACGAAAAAAAGCAAGTCGATGCAAATTTTTCATCGATTGCCGTCCCCGCCCGATTCGGCTGCGGCCATCGAGCTGTGTCGGCTAGTGCTCTGTCACGCCTAAATATTAGGATTGATTGGCCGCAAACGCCCCATCTGCGGCGTCGCAGCAGCTCAAGGGGTCTACGGACCCGGTTTTCGCCGCTGCT
>JAKATV010000042.1 GCA_021818565.1 Planctomycetota bacterium | reverse complement strand
TTATTAGCTTAAATGTAACGGCGGTGCCTGAGTCTGCCACGCTTGGCTTGCTTGTATGGGCCATCGGCGCATTACTTTTGCTTGCCCGGCCGCGTCGCGTGAAAAACATTACCTGATGGCATCGGACGTGGGCCGTTTCTGGCCCGACGGATCGCAATGGATGGGTACTATTATGTATCATCCTGAAAAGGCTGCGGTAGAATGAAAACAAAAAAGCTCATCCGCACTGTGACAGCGGCCAATATTCCCCTTCCTCTGGCGTCGCCGACCCATCTTACCCGGACTCCGGCGCGGCGCATTTTGCTCTTGATGGGATGGTATTCCATCGCCATTCACCGGGGCGTGGCGCGATACGCCAAACAGGCGGAGTGGGCCTTGGATTCGGCGTCCGTGCGTAACGCCAGTGCCGCTCCGGTTTGGGAACCCGACGGTGTGATTGCCATGCTGGGACCTAATGCGGAAATTGCCTCGCTGGTCGCGTCATTTAAACTTCCGACGGTGAACATCGGTTACCAGGATATTTCACCTGCGCCGCGCGTGGCCAATGATAATAAGGCCATTGCCGAATTGGCTGTGCAGCATTTCGTGGAGCGCGGCTTTCAACATCTGGCGTTTTATTTTAAGGGGGTGAGCAAATGCGAACTGGAACGCAAAGAGTGCTTTCAAGCCGCCTGCAAAAGTGCTAACCGGACTTTTCATCTCATAGACGCCCGCGCCGGATTACCCAAGAATTCTCCGCCCGCCGCCCTCTTCGCTCAATTGCGCAAAAGTCTGGTCACGCTGCCCAAGCCGCTGGCGGTTACCGCGGAAAATGATGATCTGGCGGCGGAAGTTATTTTTGCCAGCCACGAAGATCGCCTTCTGGTGCCGGAGCAGATCGCGGTTCTCGGTGTGATGAATGACGAGCTGCGCTGTAATTTTACCACCGTTCCATTATCCAGCATTGATGACAATGCGGAGGGCATGGGATTTACCGCCGCCGAATTGTTGGATCAGTTAATGTCCGGAAAAAAAGTTCCGAGCGGGCCTACGCGGGTGCCGCCGATTGGGGTTGTGACACGGCAGAGCACGGATATTCTGGCCATTGAAAATACCGATGTGGCCATGGCATTAAAAACCATTTGGACACGGTATCGCGAGCCGATCAATGTGGAGGAAGTGTCGATGGGTGTCCCGATTTCCTATCGGCGGTTGCATGATCTGTTTCAGAAATATGTCGGACGCAGCATGTCCGAAGAGATCGCCCGGTTGCGCGTGGAATATGCCGCCCGGCAACTGGTGGGCACGGATAAAAAAGTACACGCCATCGCCGTGGAATCCGGTTTCCCGGATGCCAACCGCATGGTAAAGGTATTTCGCCGCATCAAAGGCCTCACGCCGGGCCAATTTAGAGCATTTAGCCGCCGCCGTACCAGCGCATAAAATCCTTCATAAATCGGCTACAACTTGGCAGAAAAAGCTCTTGTAATGTCCTTCCAGAAGGCACATACTGCACGTAGACATTTTGATGCGATGTCTCCGCATAAGTCAGCGGAGACTTCCGATCAGGGGTTGGCCCAGAATGCCGGCCCGGCGTTGTAGGAAAAGTTAATACGCGGCGAAAAGAGTAGTGCCGCACCCCGGTGATGGAAGGCTATCGTCCGGGCAGTTGTAGAGATTCTGAACAAGTTGCACCGGTGCATATTTTCGCTCGTGTGGGCGATGGTGCTGGTGAGAGATGAGTTCCTTTTTAGGAGTAGTACCATGAGTATCAAGTACGGTTACGCCAAAGCACTGGGTGCAACGGCATTATTGGCTGGAGCAGGCGCAATGGCAATCCTCGCTTCCAGCGGGGTAGCGGGTGCCGCGGCAATCAATGTCCAGTTTGGTGATTCATCGTTAAACGCCCCTGGAGTCACTGGCAGCGGCATCTACGCCAACGGGCAACAGTCGGGTGGATACAATTCCACGCCGGTATACTCGGGGACAGGCATGGACAGCCAAGATACCGGCACAGTATGGAATCAGGTGTTCTTCCCAGGTTATACCACAGCCGGTGGCACCGCCTATGGTACGGCGAATGCTACCGTCGGCAACTTGGTCTATTCCAACGGATCTGCGGCCACCGGCGTTTCGGTAACCGTGGGCGCGCAGAACGGTGCATACAGTGATGCCAGTTACAATACCCAGGCGAGCGGAGACAGTGCCATGCCCACCTATATGGAGGGCTACCTCTGGAATTCAGTGCAATATGGAACCGCGCCAGCAATTGGGCCGAGCACTGTTGAAATTTCAGGCCTTACTGCGGGTGCCAAATACCAGTTGTACGTTTACAGCGCTCTACCGTACAACGAATCCGACACACTTTTCACGCTGGCGGCCGCAAATACGCCTGCGGGTTCCGGATCATATTTGCTGATTGATCCCCAGCAGTTGTATACCAACTCCTCCGGTGCAGTCACCGGCTCGGCTGATATTCGCAACCCGGCGTCCAGCCAGTTTGCCAGCCCTGGATATGCGACACCAACATTGGTCGCACCAACGGCCGATCCATCCAACGCCAACGGCGATTATGGAATTTTCACCGCGGTTGCTGACAGTAGCGGGAATATCAATTTTACCTATTTTAACTCCGGCGTTTCGAACGGATGGGGCACGGGAGCCGCATCAACCGCCAAGAGTGTGAAGGACGACTGGTATGGAATCAACGCGATGCAGATACAATCAGTTTCCACGCCTGAACCGGCCACTCTCGGCCTGCTTGCGTTGGCGTTAGGGGGACTGCTTTTGCTGAGCCGGCGCGGCGTTCGCCGTAGCTAAAAACTCTGTGCAATTGGTGCGTACATTTTGGGCCGTCGTATGCGGCCTAAGCAGTGCATGCCTCGCGGTGCCACTAGGGCATCGGACTGTATAGAGAAGTCATGAAAAATGATGGGTCGTGGCGCGTTGTCACCGGCCCAGATGTTTCGGAGTTTTGTTCTAAGGAGAATCGTTATGAAAGCTCGTGGATTTACTCTGATTGAGTTGCTGGTGGTGATATCCATCATCGCTCTGTTGATCGCGATGCTGCTGCCGGCTCTGGCGATGGCCAAGCAGGCAGCCAATAGTATATCCTGTTCGGCGAAGCTGCGTTCGTTGGGCCAGATTAACGCTGAGTACGCTCAAACCTATGAGGATATGGCCCCGCCAGGCGACGTAAGCTACGAAGCCGGAGCCGTCGATTCGGCTTGGACGTTCCCTGCACCAAGCCAAAATCAATATTGGATTCCCTGGAACCAGTTTTTGTACTATTACACAGTGGGGGCTACCACGGATATTCTTGATGTTCCTTGGGATCAAAATGCCGAGTTTGGTGCCGCGGTGGAGACAAAATGGCCCGCCCTTTTTCAGTGCCCCTCAGCAGTACTGCCAAATTCTCAGTGGTACGACGCAAATTACAGCGCCAACCCCAATCTGTTTATCGACAGTTGGAGCCTGAATTCCGGTTCTCCCACCACCGCAAAAATGTCCATTATACATACGCCCGGGCATTTTATTGAGCTTGCGGATGCCACGCAGTTTAACAGTACGGGACAATCCGCCCCGGTTTTTCAGTGGAACTTCGGTCCACAGTACTCGTCGCATGAGGCGCTAAGCTGGGCACCGGGAACAACAATTGGAAAAAACCCAATCCTCACAGCGTTCCTCTCCGCGACGCAGCCGTGGGGGCAAGGTAACGCCGATGCCGTTGGATCAACGCCGAATTACGACTACAGTCTTCGCTACCGACACATGATGACCAGCGCCGACAATAGCGGTTATGCCAATGCCGTATTTGCGGATGGTCATGTGGCGCAAATTGCACAAGGATCGCTTCGCGTCTACAACATCGTTCCCAACAACTGATCGTGGAGGCTAAATTTGCCCAGAGGGACTGCGGAATCTGGTATTCCGCGGCCCCTTTTTTTGTCCCGTGTGAGTCTGATCCGATTGATTGGAACATCCTTGCCGGTCACCACCTGGACGGCAAGCTATAACGCCTTGGATTCGCGGGAATGTTAAAATATTAATATGATAGTCATGTAGACAGGAGTTGTGCAGTGATGCAGATGGGCCGCATTGTCGTTATCGTAGCTCTCACCGCAAGTTTAGTCGCTGTCGCATCCGCCGCGCCGGCGCGAAATAACTATGGCAACCGCTTTGTCGGTACAACCTGGAGCGGGTTTAATTCGCCCTTGTTTGGCACCGTATTTACCCAGATCACACCGGAAAACGCCGGCAAATGGGGCAGCGTGGAACCTCGCAAGGGAAAATGCTACTGGGGTGCGTTAAATGCCATGTATCGCTTCGCACAGCGCAAGCATCTGCTGGTCAAACAGCATAATATGATCTGGGGCGAACAGCAGCCGCCATGGGTCAATGTGCATAACGCCGCCGCCGCTGTGCGGGCATGGTATGCCGCGTACGCCAAGCATTACAACGGCAAATTCCAATTCATTGATGTCGTCAATGAACCCCTGCACCATCGGCCGAAGTATCAAAAAGGTCTGCCCGGCGGCAATACCAAATGGGGCTGGGTGATCTGGGCGTATCAATTGGCGCGAAAGGATTTTCCCCATGCGAAATTGCTGATCAATGATTACAACATTCTGGGCTATCCCAAAGAGACCGAAAAATATATCCGTTTGATCAAATTACTGCAGGCGCGACATCTTATTGACGGCATCGGTTGTCAGGCCCACGGCTTGGAGCATATTAAGTCTTCCGTCATCCGTGCTGATCTACACAAGCTTGGATCGCTGGGGCTGGGCATTTACATTAGCGAGTATGATCTGAATTTTAAAAGCGATCGCAAGCAGTTGCAGCAGATGAAAACGCAATTTCCGATTTTCTGGAATGATCCACTGGTGCGTGGCGTGACGTTCTGGGATTTTAAGCAGGGACATACCTGGTTGCCATATACCTATTTAATTCGCCGCAACGGCACGCCACGGCCAGCATTCGTATGGCTGGAGAATTATCTCCGGGTTGCCGGTCGCTGATGCGCGATACTCGTAGCGGGTCTCGCGCCAGCAGCAGTTGAAGCTGCATTGCGGTAAGCTTTAACGCATACGGGGCCTTGGAGAAAAACAATATGGACAAACGGCGATTTACTCAAGCGATGGATTTAGCCACTGCCGGGGCGGCGCTGCCGATCCATGAGCGTGTAGCCGTCGCTGATGCCAACGGCACAAGGGACGACGGGTTTTGCCGAAGAAAAGGTCCCTTTCTACCATCCACGATAATCAATAATGTATTAATGAACTCCAATATGCGTGACCTGCCCAAAGAGCCGGTGCCGTTTTCTTCCACGGACGATGGATTTCGTGGAGCCGATGATTTCGCGGATTTCATTTTCCGTGTAAAATCCCATTGCGCTCTAAATAGGAGATTGTAACATGAGCGAAAAGAAAATCCTGGCCACCACCACGGATCGGCGCGGATTTTTGAAGGCGGCAGCGGCAACATCCGCCATGGTGGCCGGTGCATCGGCGGCATCCGCGGTTAAAGCAGCGGCTGTTGGAGGCGAATTGAAAGTTACCGGGATCAAGCGGGAAGTTCATGGATTGCTGTTGACTTTGGCCACCGGTTCCATGCGTGTGGTCGTATACGCTGATCGTGTTATTCGCATTTTGTTTTCTCCGGTTGGCGATAACCCGCAGCATGAAAGTCTTGCCGTCATTCACGGACCGGAAAAAGTCGCGTGGCACGTCAATACGACTGCCGAGCATATTGCCATAACCGCAAAGCATATCACCGCTTTAATAAATCGAAATACTTCTGCGGTTGAATTTCTAGATGCCAATGGAAGGACGTTTTTGGCGGAACAGGCTGGCGGTAGAAGTATGCTGCCGGTGAAATTCAAGGATGTCGCCACGTACCGCGTTCGGCAGAAATTTGCGCTTCAGCCCGGCGAGGCTATTTTCGGATTGGGCGAACATCCAGAGGGTGTGGCGAATAACCGCGGTCAGATTGTCCATTTAGCCCAGCGGAACCCGACACACATTGCAATTCCCGTGTTGATGTCCAGCATGGGATATGGCTTATTTTGGGATAATCCCGCCATGACCGTGGTCAAGGTTGGGGCTGATAAACAACCCGACGTCCTGAGTTGGAACTCGCATGTCGGTTCGGTGATTGACTACTACGTTATGTATGGGCCGAATCTCGATGATGCCATCGCCCAATGGCGAAATTTAAGCGGTGCGGTTCCGATGTTTGGTCGCTGGGGATGGGGATTCTGGCAGTCCAAGGAGCATTACAATACACAATTGCAGGTGCTGGGGGTGGCTAACGAGTACAGGTCGATGAAGATACCCATGGATGGCATCATCCAGGATTGGTTCTACTGGGCACCATTTCCCTGGGGTTCCAACAAGTTTGACCCCGTGCGCTATCCACGCCCCACCGAGATGATCGGCGAATTACATCGTGAACGAATCCACTTTATGATTTCAGTCTGGGCTAAATTTGCTCCCGGTTCCGCGAATTATAACCTGTTGAAAAAATCGAACGCACTGTATCCGATTACCGGTGATAATGCGTCGTGGAATCCACCGTCGTCATACTACGATGCGTTCAATCCGCTGGCGCGGCGGCTTTACTGGTCTTTCCTCAATAAAGATCTGTTTTCCAAGGGAGTGGATGCCTGGTGGCTTGATGCCAGTGAACCGGAGTTGGGTGCCCAATGGGGACAGTTTGCCAATATTAAAACATATATGGGATGGGGAGCTTTTGTCTACAACGCGTACCCTTTAATGCATACCGGAGCGGTCTACAATGGTCAGCGTCAAGTAACCGATCAAAAGCGAGTTATGATTTTGACCCGCTCCGCGTGGGCCGGCCAACAGCGACATGCCGCGATCTGCTGGTCGGGTGATATTCAGGGCGATTTCCCCACGTTTGCACGGCAAATACCCGCCGGAATTAATTTCTGTTTAAGTGGTATTCCCTATTGGAACACAGACATCGGCGGATTTTTTATCCACCAGAGTCCGGCAGATCCGGCGTATCGGGAATTGTTCATCCGCTGGTTCCAATTCGGCGCGTTCTGTCCGATGTTCCGTGTGCACGGCACCAACTATCCCAAGGAAATGTGGCGATTTGGGCCGCCGGCGATGGCCATTTTGGAAAAATTTGACCGCCTGCGCTATCACCTGCTGCCATATATTTACTCGGTGGCATGGATGGTCACCAATCAAGGCTACACCATGTTGCGGGGTTTGGTCATGGATTTCCGCTCGGATTCCAAGGTGTATGACATAGCCGATCAATTTATGTTTGGTCCCGCGATATTGGTCAACCCCGTCACCAAGGCCGGCGCGGTTTCGCGCCAGGTCTATCTTCCGGGAGCGACGCAATGGTACGATTTCTGGACCGGGAAAACGTTATCCGGTGGTCAGCACGTCGATGCTCCCGCCGCAATTGATTCACTGCCGCTGTATATTCGTGCCGGTTCCATTATTCCGTTTGGGCCATCCGTGCAGAATGCCGAAGAGCCGGCGGATCCTATTGAATTGCGGA
>JAKATV010000222.1 GCA_021818565.1 Planctomycetota bacterium | reverse complement strand
GCCCAACGCTTCTATGGCCTTGGTATCCATACCATGACACTCCTGAAAACATGTCCTTACATGTTCTCTTCGGCCAAGGCACCCATTTTTCTTGAGCAAATTTCGCGCTGTAGTATTAGGAGCCGGTCCGAGTAATTAAGGAACTAACCCGAAAAAACTTCGCCAAACCCGGCCTGCCCGCAGTTGGCAAAGCCGTCGGCTTTAGCGGCGGTGATGCAGTTGATAATTGCGCTGGACCAAAACAAGCGCTCGCGATTGTGCCCATCGCCGAACCACCGCGCCCGGACCGGCGAAATCGCCGCTGGCTGTGTTGGCCGCTGGCCGCTTGTCCGATTGCCGGGAATTGTTTAGGATAGTATTCACCCTTGGGGGATGGTGTAACGGTAGCACAGCAGACTCTGAATCTGTTTGTCTAGGTTCGAATCCTAGTCCCCCAGTTTTCTGACCCATTTTGACTATTAGTGACAGCCGGTGCCAAAGTGAGACATTCCCCGCTGTTTACAATGGTTTTCTGATCATTCCGGCTGGGACACGGTGGGACGGCCAAAGACTGGTTGTGACCCGTCGGGGACGCCGGCAGGGTACAGAAGTTGAGCTTAAACCCCGACAAAGATTGAACCGCCGCGGCCGTTGGCAACTGCCCGTCATCGGTATATTTTTCTGTCAATTTTAGATCCGAATGACGCATCAACTGTTTAACAAGCAGCCGATCCACGCCACGACAACGAAGCATTGTGGCCCAGGTATCACGAAACGAATGGAAATCCAAACGCCGGCCAAGGCCGTCCAGAAATGGAATATTTGCCGCGGCCAAATCGGATTTTAATACTGCGACATCCGGCAAACCCCTCCGACCAAACACCAGCGGACCGGAGGAACCCCGACGCAAGAAGGCGAAGGCAGCCGCGGCATCAGGATGCAGATCGATGCGGGCACGCCTTGCGTTTTTAGCGATTGAAGCCCGCACGACCACATACGAGCCGGCATCGTTAATAACTACGTCCTCCCACCGCAACGCAGCCAATTCCTTACGCCGCAATCCCGTCATAGCCGCGACCAGATACGGCACGGCGCGATCACCCGATACGTCCAGCAGGCGCTGCAATTCGTCATGGGTAAACGCCCGCCGATATTGCTCACACCGAGACGTGTCAACACGCTCAATGGTGCCAAGCGGATCGTTGGCGAGGCGACCGCCTTTCACCAACCAGCCCACGAAATGCTGGAGATCAGCGAGGTAATCATTGCGGCTTTTAGGCGAAAGTCCACACTTCATACGCCATGACGCGAAACCGGATGATGACACATCAGATATGAGCGACCAGGAACATGCCTGGAACAACTTCCGCAGACGCCAGCCCACACACCGGACGTACATTGAATCGCGCCCGAGCGAAGCAAGCTCCGCCGTAAAATCGGCCAGGTGGTCCGCCAAGGGACGCTGGGCGGCCGACCGTTGTGATGCTGGCGGAATCAACCCCACCGACTCCTGCTGCGCTTCGGCAACGATCGCCCGCAGACGCCGGACGGCCACCGCCTTGTCCCGTGTGTGCAGGCGAACCTTGCGCAGTTCGCTGCATGGAGCGACGCGGTAGGCACCCTGGTATTCCCCGCCCCATGACGAAATCTTGCTTACACGTTCGATCACGCCAAGCCCCTCCCGTTATCCCGGAACCGCAGGACGTCCGCCAGCAGCCACCGCGCCGCCCCGCGAATCTTGACCGGTTCAGGAAACTGCCCGTCAGCCACCATCCGGCTAACCGTGCGCTCGCACACCCCCAGCAACCGCGCCACTTGGCCGCGTTTGATCATAGAATCCGGTGCGATTGGACCGCCGCAATCTGGATTGTTCGCCTTCATGTTAAAACTCCAAAATCAGCCAAAATCAACTGTGCCACCGCTCTGGCCGTAGTATGAACTATGTATCGTCCAATTATGCCTGGTTGAGGGAAGCCCGATTTTTTGCTGCGCCAAAAAAATCGGGCCGTCCGCCCCAACCCGTAGGCATCTGGATATGGGAAACAGGGCGCATGGCGAAAGAAACGCAAGCAGACGGGAAGTTTGCCGTCTTATCGAACTTAACGTCGCAAACGCCCGCCTACGGCTATCCTTAAAAGAATTACGTAATTGCGTAATCATTCGGCCTTGCCCCCAACCCCATCTCCAGCTGGCCCATCGCCAGAATTCCCTAGCGCACCCCGATCACCAGATAACCCAAGACGCGAACCAAACCGCCATGGCAAATACCCCGCTTCCGCGTAGGCAACTTCCAGACACAGCCCGGCGTAGCGCAGCAGCATCGCATCCGTCGGAGCGCGATTGGTAAACCGGTACCGTGTCTCCAAATCCCCACAAAATCGATCCAATACGCCTTTCGCCATCCCGAAATACTTCGATTCACTTGGCAGCATTCGGCACCGCCTTTCCGCGAGCCAGGGCGATCACCAACTGCCGTTCCTTGCCGACATACACGGTGCATGGAAACTTGGCCGCCTTGCCGATCAGCGGCTTGTACTTGTCGGCTTCAGCCTTATCTGCGGGATCTCGACCGATTGTCAAATCGGTCGACACCAGCCGGTCATCGCCGTTACGTAGCCGATCGGCGCTCATAAGTTGGACGATATACTCGCCGCCGTAGCTTACGCCGTCCTTACCTTTCCCCTCGGGCCGCTGAAACACGTTCATCACTACACCAGATAACTCGAACCGACTTGGATATTGTGACATGTCCATAAGAATACTCCATTAAAATACAAATCGCCCGAATGCGACGTGCACCCGCTGCGATAGGAGTATCATAGTACGGAAATGATAGCACGTCAAGTTTTATCATTCTCCAACGTCAATGACCGCCCGTTTCGCTTTGTCCCCCTGCGGAAGATCATGCCGTCCGCGCCACCAATCCGAAACCGCCCCCATTGCGCGAAACAAATGGTGCCGTTGCGAGTACACCCCGGTTGCCGGGCACACATCGCGGAAAGACTCTACCCCCAGCAGCTTGCAATATTTCTTACGGGTCGCTCCAGAATGCACCAACTCCAGGACACGATAGCCGAACATCTGGCCCATTATCAACGCCCCAATTGCAGACTCGATTTCACCGAATGCCCCGCGGCCATCACCCCGCAAACCACCCTCGCATGACATCGCGTGATCAATAAAACGCTTACACTTCAAATAATCATCACGCTCCATTGGAACGCTACGAACACCATGATTATCAAGCTTTGCCATATTCTTCGACTCCGAAACAACATCACGACTGATAGAACATGATAGCCAAACCACGCTCATCACACAATCACCGGCCCGCGCCACACATGCCAGCGCCACGCGAACTCCACGATGCCCCCGCGCGGATGCGGATTGACCGCACACCCAACCGCGTTAAACTTAATAGATCGCATTTTTGAAAGGAACCACAAATGCTTCACGCAATGGTCACGCCCTCGCAATGGTACCAGCCCCGGCAACCACCCCGCCATCACAGCAGATAGCAAATCTCCAAACCATCATAAGCCAGGTCGAACACTTCTATGGAGAGGGTTGGAATACGATTTTGTGGCAAGCTGGAATACTGGTTGCATTCATGGGAACCATATTGGGCGTACTCGCCCCGATGTACCTCAATAAGTAACCGTTCACGGCTACAATCATTGGCTGATCTGATAGCAGTCCAAAATCGTTCCAATTTACGCTGCAGGAGAGGCCCGCATGGTGGTGCGGGACTTCCGACCAGCGGGCCCAAATCTTCGTGAACGGTTACATTGCCCGCGACCATCACCTGCAGCAGGCGGTGGCGGCTTTGGCAGGTGATAACAGCGTTGTTTTGTACCCGATGCCACTGATGCGTGTGGCAACGCTTTGCGGGTCAAAGTTGGCGGCAGCCTGTACCTGGGCGGTGCCATGCTGATATGAGACGCTGGCTTTTTTTACGCCGGGCATTTTGGCAATTGCCGCCTGCAAGCCGTCGGCACATTCCTGACAGTCCATGCCCTTAATCTGATAGGCATAAAGCCGAAATTGGGTCATAGCGGTGCTGGTGGCATTGGCGGCCATCGTCTTGGCGGATGGCACTTTTGCCACGGTCTGTGCCGGCGAACTGGCATTCACTGATGTCTTTTTGCCACCCGCGCCCATGGCTTGCAGCAATGGGGCGCTGTAATAGGGGAACGTGGCAAACGCCAGCACCAGTACGGCGGACACCCACAACATCACACGGTTGAAACGTGCCAGACCACTTGGAGCACAGACTTCACCCGGTGCGCAACTCGCCTTACGACGGTAGCTGAAGTAAAAGCCAAGGCCCAAGGCCGCGGCGGCGATCACGACAAATACCCACCGTGCGCCGACAATAAACTTGGACAGCCCCGCAGCCGATACGCCAAGCCCCAATAGCGCCAACGGCAACCAGCAGCAGGCGGATGCCATGATGGCCGCCGCAATGGCCACCGCACCGGCGGACCAAGTTTTCGGCGCGTTCTGGTCCGGATTCGTGCCGGGTAATGCTGTCTTCGGTGAGCAGCAATTTTTACCTGTCTTATCGGATTGATTATGCGCGTTCATAATGCACCTCTTTGTAAAGAGACCATTTACGTGGCGCAGCAACTCAGTTGCGCCACATTTTTACCAAAAGTAATAGCCGCCAGTTTCACGCCTTCACCGAGGGTCAGATAGGGATGGAAGCTGTTGCGCAGCTGGCGGTTCCACCGCTAAAGCCGATCAGTGGCAACAGCCAGGCTGCCCACCGGATGGAGCCTTTGGATCAGCCTTTGATCCCGCCTTGCCACCAGGCTTGACGCAGTGCGGATTCTTGCAACCGCCGGCAGCCACCATGGACGCCATAGTCCAAGAGGGGGCCGAAACTTGCGCTGCCATATTTGCACTGGCCAGCCCTGATAGCCCTACACCCGCCGCCAGCAGCGCGGCGGCCATCCAGAACATGTGCCCTTCATAGGACACCTCCTTATTGAGCCCGGCTTGTACCCAAACCATCCTCATTCCAGATAAGCCGGGAAAGCCCGGAATTTGGATCACTCGGTAATTGTACACCTTGCACATAGGTGAAAGGTCAAGCAGTAATATTTCAGACGCGGTTATCCGGCGGTACCGCACTACTCTACGCCGTAACGTCATTGCCCCATTTGCAGGACTCACTTGTCTCATTATTGGCAGCATGCGTTTTTCCCTGTGATTGAGCCGCCGCCGGAAATTCCCGATGCCGGTTTTTTGCCGGGCACCGACGGTCCAGTAGTGGGTTTCAAAATAAAAGTATGGTGGATCGCACCCCGATGAAACGTTATTGTCAAGGTCGCCCCCGGGAGAAAAGGTGGAGTTTTCGCCTGAACGCAAGCGGTTCCGTGGGTGTAGGAAACCACAGCGTTCTTCACGCCGGGCAATTGGAGAAGCTTCTTACGCAGACTTGGCCCGCAAAGCGGGCACTCCATCCCGCTTACATGGTAGGAATACGTCGCACGGGTATTTGCCTGCTTCCGGATTGACACGGACTTCCGATTCGCCATGACGCGATCCTCGTTGTATGCTGAATCCCCAAGCACCTGCCTCGCATCGGCGAGCAGGCGAGCCGGGGCGTAACCCGCGATGATATGCCGCACAATTCCGTGCCGGTCAATTACAAACTCTGTCGGAAAACCGATGACGCCAAATTTGTCAGCGAGAATGGAATTTCCAGATTTCCGGTCAAATAACTGGGGCCACGCAACCTCGGGATGCGACTTTAGGTAAGCACGCACCGCTGCGGCGGTTGTACGGATCGGGATTCCCAAAATCTCCAACCCCTTGAAGTGATATTTTTGGTAAATGGTTTCAATGTATGGTGCTTCCTTCATACAAAGCGGGCACCAGGTACCCCAGAAATCAAGTATGACCACCTTCCCCTTCCAATCGGCGGTACTAAACTGCCCGCCCCCAAGAATGCGTCCGCGCACCGCGATCGCCCTACCTTTTGCGACGGTGGTTTTTAAAACCGCCTGAGGTCTATTCCTCACCGATTGTGGCCCACCGCAACAGGCGGCCATTGCCGTCGGGCTGCCCGTGGCAGGCTGACCCGCGCGGACAGAACTCAGCGGGGAGAGACAACAACAACCGAGAGCAGCGACAAATGTCACGCCAACCGCACACAGAATAAGCTTCCCAAACATTTTAAAAGCCTCCGTCAAAGGGAGCCTGCGAACTGAATCCAGTGCCAACACTGGCACCATTCGTTCGACACATAACCATTCTACACCTTGTACTTAGGTGTAAGGTCAAGCGGAGATGCAATTATTTTTCAGAGGGTGATTTTCGTGGACGCTCCATGGAACCGATGGATGCCCTGCTTGTGGAGTTCGCCGAGCAGATCGACTAATGGGTTGGCGAGGTTATTGCCGCGATTAAGCAGAAGACGGATGCAACGTTGCGACACTAAAACGGAATATCCCCGACCGGACAGGCTATCGCCCGAACCGGTATGGCTCTTAAAAACTGGGGTGCTATGTCCCCGTGCGAGCGTAATTCGTAAATCCCGCTACGCGCATTAAATGCGAACTGCTCGCAATCGCCCGCGCCTGCCCGCTCAAGAGACTGTTCCAGATGCCATTCATCCCTGGCATCAGGCGAATCAATACCCAAGCCATAGAACTCACCCATGCAGCGCGACAGCATCCGCCGCGGCGGCCCCGCGACAACCCGGTACGCTTCCAGCCGATCAGCCGGATCAAGGGACCCGAACTTGATCGCGTATTTATAGACTTCGCAGCACACCGCCAGCAAATCCTCAGGCTGGTTTGCAACCACAGGGCGACAATCCACGTAATGGCTATCGCCCGTTACGGCCAGCCACTCCTCTTGGAACGCGGGCCAGCGCCACCAAATATCGCGCGTGCCGTCGGCCTTCACCCCCCGGTCAACTTGCTCCAAGGGCAGTGGATCAAAGGTTGCAATGAGCATGTGAATATGCGGGTGCCACTGGCCGCTCTTGCCGCGGATGATCTCAATACTGTACATTGCGCCTGAGACCGCTTTGAAGGCCGTCGCATGGTGCCGGGACTTACGCGCTGTACGCATGAACTCAAGTGCCGCCTTTATATGGCCAAAAACTTCCGCCAGGTCATCCGAATTTCTCACTGTCAACGTCAAAAAATAGAGGTGCATACGGCCCAGCCCCACCGCGTCATCAAGTGCCGCAAGTCGCCGAATGGCGCGGGATAGCAGCCTGGACGAACGCCTTACAGAACAAACGGAACACAGCAGGTGCTGGCCGCACCAGAACGGCGAGGAAATACGAAATTTGCCCGAATCGTACCAACGCTCCACGGTCAGCATTTGGGCGCAGCATCGGACTTTTTCGAGGCGCTTCATCATCCGGAAGTCATACAACGTTTGACTTTCCAAAAGCTGCATGGCAGAATCTGCGAATTGAACGCAACGGGCCTTGGCCTGTTCGTACCGCTGAAGTTTCCTCGGGATCCCGTCGTAATCACAACTTTGAACAAAGCCCTGAAGTTCTGAGTCCTGCAAGTCCAGAACGGAAGGCCCGGGATCCCCCTTTGGGGGGCTATCCACGCCGCCCTCCCTTCCC
>JAKATV010000394.1 GCA_021818565.1 Planctomycetota bacterium | reverse complement strand
CACAGAGGAAATGTTCGCCGGAATGTTGTGAGGCAACCCACTATTCCTCCAGGGCGGGGAGTTTTGTTTCAACAACAAAGTCGCTTATGAGCGCAGCCCTATTTGCGCTATTGCTTATCCCTCTACGAACCGTAGCCTACGGTCGTGGCAATAAATCCGGGCGGGCCTCTGCGATGGGAGTTTCCAGGGCCGAGCATTCCCTTAGCGCCGGCATTTATGCCATCGATTTCGCCGCATGCCCGGAAATCTTGTCACGCCGTAGCCTGCTGACGGTACAGGCAGCAAATTTCCAGTTCGCATATATTGTGTTACTATTTACGTCGCAAGGTCTTATACGCTGGCACCCAACAAGTTGGTTGTTGAGGTTCATCGCGTATCAAACCGATGGTCGAATGGCCCCTGCCCATGGCCTATGCGGCAGCGGCCCAATGGAGAATCAATGCAAACGCCCCCGGAAATGCTCGTTTTTCAAAGCCCGCTGGTTACACGTAATGCTTCGGCTGAAATGCTGGAAGTGTTTTCTCCGCAAAGAAAATTTTCCACCTGGCGCAAAATCTGGCTGGCGCTGGCGGAAGCACAGCAGCAGCTCGGTATGCCGATCACTGCTGAGCAGCTCGCACAGATGAAGGCTCATCTCCATGATATTGATTTTGATGAGGCTGCCCGGCAGGAGGCCACGCTGCGCCATGATGTCATGGCCCATCTGCATACGTTTGCCAAAGCCGCTCCCGCAGCCAAGGCTATTTTGCATCTTGGTGCCACGTCCATGGATATTGTGGACAACACCGATGTGCTGCTGCTGCGTGATGCACTGGACGTTGTCGCGCGCAAGCTGGCCATCGTTATTGATCATGTTGCCACATTTGCCCAGCAATGGCGTGACCTGCCTGTTTTGGCCTATACGCATCTGCAACCTGCCCAACCCACGACGCTGGGTAAGCGCGCGGTCCTGTGGTGTTATGATTTTGTGCTGTGTCTGGCGGATATTGAACTGCGCCAGCAGACGTTGATGCTGCGAGGTATCAAAGGTACGACCGGCACACAGGCCTCGTTCCTGGAGCTTTTTGACGCGGATCATGAGAAAGTCAAAAAGCTGGAATTTGCGGTCGCCGAAAAACTCGGTTTCAAGCGTGTGCATCCGGTTTCGGGACAAACGTATTCGCGTATTGTGGATGTGCAGATTATTTCAAGCCTTGCGGCACTGGGGGCCGGCGCTCATAAATTAGCCCAGGATGTGCGCCTGCTGGCCGCCTTTAAGGAAGTGGAGGAACCATTTGAGGATCAACAGGTTGGGTCCTCGGCCATGGCTTACAAGCGCAACCCCGTGTTGTGTGAACGCATTACCGGCCTGGCCCGGTGGCTTATGGGTATTGTGCAGCAACCCCTGTTTACCGCCGCCCAGCAAATGTTTGAGCGTACACTCGACGATTCGTCCAACAAGCGGCTTTCCATTCCGGAAGCGTTTCTTACTGCCGACGCCATACTGGACATGCTGGTGCATGTGTCACGCGGCCTGGTAGTCAACCAGAATGTCATTGCGCAACGCCTGGCGGCGGAATTGCCATTTATGGCTACGGAAAACATTCTCATGGCGGCCGTAAAGGCCGGGGGAGACCGGCAGGATTTGCATGAACGTATTCGTCGGCATTCCATGGCGGCAGCCGCGGAAGTTAAACAGCATGGTCGGCCTAATGACCTGATCAGCCGGTTGAAAGCGGATGCGGCGTTTAAATCTGTGGACCTGGATGGTTTAATGGATGCGCGGAAGTATATCGGGCGATCCCCGCAACAGGTGGACGATTTTATCCGGCAGATTGTTGAACCCATCCGGCAGCGTTATCAAGGCCGCCTGGAACACGATGTGGTACTAAAGGTCTAATCGTAGATCATGGCGGATAGTGTGGACACAGGCGAATTATTTACCGTTTCACGCGTCGTGCGGGAGGGGGCTGCGGTAAAATTTTGTCTGCCCGCCGGAACTTACAAAGAGCAACACCTTGAATCCGAATCAGTGATTATTCCCATGAAGAATTTTCATGGCGGCCAGTGGTTTACACTGTGTGTATCCTCGCAGGTGGGCTGCCGCATGGGGTGCACCTTTTGCCAGACCGGCATGATGGGATTACTTGCGCAGCTGACATCAGAACAGATTTTGCAACAAATTAGAACCGCCCGCGAACTATTGCGCTCTGATGCCACGCCTGGCCCGCCGGTACCGGATATCCGCAACATTGTATTTATGGGTATGGGTGAGCCTCTGGATAATTTTGATGCTGTAACTGGGGCGATTGCGGCAATTTGTGCGCCGGGAGAATTTAATATCCCGCTTTCGCGCATCACGGTTTCAACCGTGGGCCGGGTAGATGGCATCCGCAAACTGGCGGAGATGAATTGGCCATCCTTGCGTTTGGCGGTTTCCCTGACGGCCGCAACGGACGCCTTGCGCAGCACGCTTATGCCCATCAATAAAGCGGTTCCGCTGGCAGAGTTGCGTCAGGCATTGCTGGATTATCCGCGGACACGCCGCACACGATTTCTGATTGAATATGTCATGCTGCACGGTGTTAATGATTCACTGGCGGATGCGGAGAATCTGGCAAAGTGGTGTCAGGGCCTGCCGGTAACGGTGAATCTTATCGCCTATAATCCCCAAACTCCGGCGCGGTTTTCTCCCAGCAATTCTGAGGCTATTGTTGCGTTTCTTCAGCACTTGCGGGGTTTGGGAATTCTGGCTAAACGACGGGCCACCATTGGCCAACCGCTGATGGCGGCCTGCGGCCAATTGGGAAATCCCGAGTTACGGCGGCGTCCGATCAGTCTTTCTGGTTTGCGGTAATCGTATTTTCAAGAATCGTCAGCAATTGTCGTCCGGAATGTTCCCACGTGAATTCACTGCTGCGTTGCAACCCGCGCTGCCGCAACTGTCGGCGGAATTCGGGATCATCCACCAGGGATGAGATAGCCTCGGCCATAGAATCTTCTTCATCATGTGAAAAATAGAGTACCGCATCACCCGCCAATTCCCGCAGCGACATCATGTCACTGCAGGCCACGGCACAGCCGCAAGCCATTGCTTCAAGTACGGACAATCCAAAGCCTTCAAAGCTGGACCCGCAACAGGTTAACATCGCATCACGGTAAAGCTGCGCCAGCACCTTGTCGGAAGGGGATTCGATAAACGTGACCCGTCCGAGAAAACCATCCGCGCTGATCCGGTGATATAAGGCGGTCTGATTCCATCGGTTTCGTCCAGCCAGGATCAGTTGCAGGCGGGGATGGGTACGCAGTACCCGCACCATAGCCGGCCAGACCCGCTGATAATTACGCCGCGGAATGTCTGACCCCACCATCAGAATGTAACGGCGATCCGTATGAAAATGCTCAATAAGCTGCTGATGCAATTCAGCGTCGGGGTCACGGGTAAAGGTTGGATTAATTCCGTTATGAATAATATCCACACGGGTTTGTGGCACTTTATACAGGGCGATTATGTCATCTCGGGTCTGCTGGGATACCGCGATGGTGCGGCTGGCCCGCCGCACGGCATTGCGGTGAATTTCCCGTTGCATGGCTCCTTCATGCGTGCGGCGCACATGCGGATCAAGTTCGCAGGATAGATCGTGAATGGTGTGAACCATCGGGACACCTGAAACCCGCGGAAGCCAAGCCGAAAAACTGTGTAAAATATCCCACGGCTCTTTTCCGCCCGGCCGAGGCGCATTTCGTCGCAAGAACCCTTCAATGCTTTCCATGGTGGAAAATCGCCGTTCAGGATGAATACGGGTAATGTGAAAATTGGCAGGTAAGGCATCAATTACGCTGGAATCAAAGTCCCGGTGATACGGGAGATGATCTTCAAGCAATATGAAAAAGGTGTGTTGCCCAGCCAGCGTGACCCATTGGGCAACAATATTTCGGGCAAGCTGCTCAATGCCCGTAATATGCCGGGTGACCAGCGGGGCGGCATAAATCGCAATTTTCACGATCTCTCCTTGGCGCTTGAAAAGATGTGATGCGGAATACTAAGGTTTCATTGCCCGCGGCACTTGCACGTTGTACCCATGCTTATCTATTCATGCGCAGCGTCTCATGCGCAACGTCATGAAGGTCTGGCCATCTGGCTTTTTGCGATGGCTTCCTTCGCGGCTTTATCCGTTTCTTCCAGCACTTCATCCACCAGGCCGTAGGCTTTCGCTTCTTTGGCATCAAAATATTTATCGCGTTCCTGATCTTCCGCGACTTTCTCACGCGGTTGGCCGGTGAGTTTCGCCAGAAGATCAGTCAGGGTTTCTTTGGTTTTCAGGATTTCTTCCGCCTGGATGGCAATATCCGCGGTCTGGCCGTAGATGCCGCCAAACGGCTGGTGAATCATCACCTTGGCATGGGGGAGGGCATACCGCTTGCCTTTGGTGCCGGCGGCCAATACCACCGCACCACCGCTCATAGCCTTGCCCACACAGAATGTCGCCACATCGCACGTCATAAACTTCATGGTGTCGTAGATCGCCAGAGTATCATCCACAGCGCCGCCAGGGGAGTTCACATACAAATTGATATCCTGATCTTTGCGGATGGATTGCAGATAGAGCAATCGCATAATTACGCCGGTGGCTGAGGCGTGATCAATTTCGCCCACCAGAAACACCACGCGGTTCTCCAGCAACATTTCATCCACGGTCATTTGCCGCCACCGCTGATATTCCGCAATCCGCGGGCGCATGGGCATGTGATCTGACGGCGCGGCCATCTCCTGGGAAAATACCTGCTGCACCGGAGTAACAATCGGGGAGACCGGCCGACCCTGCGAATCAAAAAGTGTCATTGTGTTTTCTTCCAATTACTTTCTTAACTGTGTCCACCTGCGACACGTTCCATCATACGCGCAGGATTGGCTCTCGGCCAGTATTCCCGTTGAACGGTTTTTCCCGGCGGCAATTTTATCCTCGGCCAGGCATCCTTTTCCACTTCCCTGTTGCCGCCCGAATCCTTAAATCAGACAAATACAGCAGAGGCGTTACCGCAATCACCCACGTGCCCCGGCCAGGCCGACGGTTAGTTTATGTTCGGGCCCTGTAAACGGCAGGCTGGGAACGCTTTGGCCTTTCTGATAACTGCTGCGCGCGATGCCGGAAACCGATACGCTGCTTTTAACATCACAGGCATGGGCGTCGGCTCCAAGGCCAAAATCACTTTCCACCAGGTCCTGAATTTCGCGCATTTCTTCGCTGGTAAGTAAGTCCCCATCACATGCGGCCACAAATTCATTGAGTTCAGCTTCCGTGGCGATATTCGGTTGCGCGCTAACGCAGGCGGGCCAGGTTAAAAGCCACTTCAGCGCCAGTTGCCCCATCGTACAGCCGTGCCGTTTTTGAATGTGCCGCAGTTTTTCAACCTTTTTCAACCCGTAGACCAGCCAATTGCGATCACGGAATTTGCGGTGATCAGTAAACGTGGAATTTTCCGTGTACAGGTCCTGCAAAATGCCCGAGCTGTGCGGCACGCGGCTTATAATGCCGCCGACACCCAGTTCCTGTGCCAGTTCGCAGAATTCTCTGCCGGGGTGTTGTTCCAGCATGTTAAACACCGTTTGTACCGTTGCGACTTTCCAATCTTTCAATGCCACCACGCCCTCTTCCCGCCAGCCGATGGCGGGCCCTAAAGCGATCCCCCAGTGGCGGATTTTTCCCTGCTTTTGCAGGCTATTGAGTGCGTCAACCAACGCGTCATTCATCTGCGGCAGTTTGATGTTATGCGCCTGCCACAGATCAATATGATCCGTTTGCAGCCGCTTGAGCGACTCTTCCAGGGCTTTTTGAATAAAAGCCGGCGAAAAATCCTGTTTACGTTCCTTATGAGAACCCTCGGTGCCCGGATCGGCATAAAAGTCGTAGCCGAATTTGGTGGACAGGATAATATTTTCACGCCCCGCAAACCGCAGCGTCTCCACCATAAGTTTTTCCGCCCGGCCATTATCATAAGCGTCGGCGGTATCAAAAAAATTCACGCCCAGTTCAAACGCCCGGTTTTGCAGACGAATTCCCTCCCCCTCATCAGCCGGTCCCTTGCCCCACATAAAACTGCCAAAGATAAAATTACCAAAAGAAAGCTCAGAAACCCTAAGTTCCGTACCCGGAATTAAACGATAACGCATAACAAACAACTCCTGCATGTCGCGCACGGCCGCCGCGTGCAATAAAGTAGTCTAGCCGAAATAAACGCCGGATTAAACCCCTGCGGAGGGGCCCTGCGGAGGGGCTTCTTAAGTAACCCGTCAATCGCGCTATGACCGGCGGCAATCCAGGGAGCATTAATTTCTAAAAGAAAGGGATAAACGCCGGTCAACCGCTTCGGGATTTTCGCGTGCAGTCCAAATAAGGGCGTTTCTAATAACTTTCTGGGGCATTTCGGCCCTACTCCGCGACGCCCACAACGACCAATAGCACGGCAGAACGTGGCTTGAGGCGTTCGCCTTTCCAATTCCCGCTATAAGTGTCTGGACTTGCGAATGGCGAATTGCTAAGTCGTCTGGGACTTCGTGCTTTTCAGATTCACATCCTTATGGGCGGGCCACGCCGTGTGGGGCAGGAGTTTCCTCACAGATGATTCGATTGGATAAAGATATCTCTTAAGGACTTTTGATTCAATATCCCCGGGTTGTATCCAAAGAGATGGAGCCGCCAGATATCGAACCTTGCGCGAGAGATCAAAAAGCGGTCCGTAATAGCGCCAAATATAATCGTAACGGTTGGTTTGCTTGAGTGTGGTGTTTCGCGTGTCGTGGCTGTTCGCTGGAACATTGTCATATGCTAAAAGCGCATCAATGGCTTGTAAGGCAGTGTAAAAGGCAATTGTTACCAGCCAATCGGGGTAATCTCCGGGAACATGGGCCAACAGTGAACGGTTATGTTCCCACTGTTGCATGTGCGACTGGATGTTCGCCATAGATCACAAAAAAGAGGTTCGGATTAATAAAACGTTCCATTTCGGCCCACGGAATTTGTCCTGCTTCCACCAATCCGACGTTCTTAAAATTGCGGCTCAGGTAACAGTCCAGTTCTGTGATCCCATCGGCAAGATCGAAATCAAATCCATCAGACTTTGGGATAAAATGCAGCACCAGGCGGGCGCGACGCGGTTCACAGAGACACGTGCGAACGTGATTATTTTTCTTTTCGCACCAGCCCTTAGCATGCGCAAACATAAGATCGAGTTCTTGCCTCCACAAGTCGATACTGATGTTTAATTGACAGGCTTCGATTAATTGCCGGCCAGTTCGAACGAACAGGTCGTTATCAGATAGATGGAATACGAAATTGCGATCACCGTCCTGAGATTCCCGGACATGTATCGCCGATTTCTTTTCCATGTCAGCAGTCATATCTTTGAGCCCTGTTAAGCCTTGGGACCAGCAAGCGTTGCTGCTTAGTTTGATTATTATGGTACAGGTTGCGGCAACAGTCAAGTTTTCCGTTTCTCAACAACGGACGCCGAAGGCCATTTTCCTATTCCGCAACACCGACAATGACCATTGGCACGGCAGGGGTGGATCGGCCTTGGCGTAATCACAGCGCACCGTGTTGTTAATA
>JAKATV010000386.1 GCA_021818565.1 Planctomycetota bacterium | reverse complement strand
CACCAGCGCGATACATGATCCACAGAACTGCGTCGTAGCACCCATCATCGTCACCGTTAACGCGGCGTTAAGATTCAGCAGCCCCACGCAATGCGCCAAAAGCAAAAGTCCGCCGCCGGCGATCAGTGTTCCGGCCAGCAGGGCGTTTGCCTCTGACAAGGCGGGGATGGTTTCGGGTACCCAGGTATGCAGGGGAAACTGCCCGGCTTTCGCCAACGCCGCGGCCGCCAGGCACACACCTCCCAGGCTCCGCCAGGTTAAACCAGGGAACCAAGGATTCAGTGAGGCAATGGGCTGTTCGATTCCCGGGACAAATCCGGCCATCCGTGTCGATGCATGGCCAAAGAGAAGCTGATGGTCCAGCGGAGTTCCATGCAGCGCAAAAATGGTAATCCCCAGAACAAATAAGGCATCGGCAATAACATGGGGCAGCAGGATACGTCGCGCAATGGGCTGCTCAGGCGGTCGATGGGTCCACTGCATCATGCAGCAGGCCGTATAAACCGCCAGTTCCAGCATCAGATACATCTGCGTTACATTGATGGACAACGCCGCCAGAACCAGGAAAAATGCGGTTAAATTGCCCAGGGCAAAGTAATCCGGCAGAATGGATTTGTACTTAAGCATCCCCAGCGTGTGCACCTGAACCAACAGCACAATGAACAGAAACAACATGAAAAAAGCCAGATTCAACGATCCGCTGGAAATGCCCAGTGTAATCATCGGCGTGCCGCCTATGGCCATGGCCCGCGGCAGAGGCAACCAGTTAAATGAAAGACTGTGCGTCTGCGATTGTCCCGGTACGCCGGCGTGTGCCAGGCGGAGGATAATGGCCGCCAGAGCCGCCCCCAGGGCCGCCAGCAGTGAAATAATGCTTATATAAGCCGCGGTGGAGGCCGAGCGTCGAGCCAGGGCGGCTATGATCAGAAAGCCGGCCAGCAAAAAGCCGGGTGCCAGCAGCAAAATGGTATTAGCATAGATCATTAACGGCAACGAACCCATCCACACGGGGATTGCATACGTTCCGAAACCCGTTCGGCGTTGCTTCCCCTGAACCTCGCTAAAGTCTAATCCACAGCCGCCTAACCGGCTACTCTGCGGACGCCCCCGCCGGACGGCTCAATGCTGCGCACCTGCCGGGGGCATGTAATTTTCCCCAGCGATACAATTCGGCCTTTTTAACAGAAACACAATTTTCCGGCGGAAAACCTGCTGTCCAAGACTTCGGGCACCATTACGACTAAACTAACAGGCGGTAATAAATGCCCGGGAGGCTTGCATGAGCTGGAATATGACGGTGCCGGCAAATCCAAACGTGTGTTATCAGGCGACTTTTTATTGTGGCATCGGGTGCCGCGTGGAGCGCGGCCATAGCGATCGGCGGCCTAAGCGGAGTTGCCCATGAAAGAGCGACCGCCCCCCGCCTACCGCCCTGTTGTGGCGGCTCTGGCCCGATGGTACATCCCCCGTTTTGTGCGCAAAGCCTTTCATGCCGTGCGGCTGGACGCCCAAAGCGCCATTCCCCCCGCAGCCACACCAACAGTTATTTATTTGAATCATCCCTCATGGTGGGACCCACTGATTGGAGCCGTGATAGCGTGCCGATTTTATCCACGGCATAAACACTATTGCCCCATAGATGCCCAATCCCTCACGCAATACCCGATCATGCGCCAGTTAGGCTTTTTTCCCGTGCATAAAAATACCGCCCGTGGCGCGGCTGAGTTTTTGCAGGCCAGCCGAAGCGTGTTGCGACAGAATAATGCCATTCTCTGGGTAACGCCGCAGGGGGATTTTGTGGATTCGCTGGTTCGACCCGTTGCGCTTAAACCCGGCTTGGGACATCTGGCCAGAGATATTTATCCCATAACTTTTGTACCGATGGCGGTAGAATATATTTTTTGGCAAGACCGCCTGCCGGAAGCCTTAATTTCCCTTGGAGCGCCGATTAGTCCGGATAGGCACCGGGAGAAAACGGCGGCTCAATGGACACAACGCCTCGCGGCGGCGCTTGAACAGCAACAAAATGTATTGCGGGCCAAGGCCGTCTTAAGATCGGGCGATGGTTTTACCACGCTGTTAATGCGCCAATCAGGCGTGGGGGGAATTTACGATTTGCGCCTGCGCTACGGCGGCAAAAAGCCTTTATCCGCATCCGTAAGCCCGGAGGAGCAGGACGCTTGATAACGCTGCTGATTTTAGTGATTATGGCTCTGCTTCTGGCGGGAGTTCCGGCCGCGCTGCTGACGGTGAATCTTTCCTTATTTCGCGCACCTGAGCCGGGCACATCGCACGGCCACGCCCCTGAACTATCCGTTCTGATCCCCGCCCGAAATGAAGCCAACCATATCCGGGCGGCGATGCAATCGGTTCTGGCCAATCAAGATGTGACGCTTGAATTAATTATTCTCAACGACCAATCCACCGACGCAACCGAAGATATTGTACAAACTCTGGCCGTGAAAGATTCCCGCATCACCCTGATAAACTCTTCCGCGCTGCCGGAGAACTGGTGCGGCAAACAGCACGCGTGCTGGCAATTGGCCCAGCACGCCCACTATGATCTGATGGTATTTATGGATGCCGACGTTGAACTTGCGCCCCAGGCCCTGGCGCGCATGGCCGGATTCATGCAGACCCGTGAGACGGCACTGGCCAGCGGATTTCCGTTGCAGAAAACCGGCAGCTTGTTTGAAAAACTGCTGATTCCCCTGATGTACTTTATTCTCCTGGGTTTTCTCCCGCTGAATCGGATGAGAAAAAGTAACTCCCCGGCGTACAGTGCCGGTTGCGGACAATTATTTATCGCCAGGAAATCGGCGTATATGGCCGTCGGCGGGCATAGCGCCATCCGTGCTTCCCGCCATGACGGAATCACCCTGCCGCGCGCCTTTCGGCAGGCAGGATTTGCCACCGATATTTTTGATGCCACCGCCTTAGCGTCATGTCGGATGTATCACACCGCCGGAGAGGTATTTCATGGATTGGCGAAAAACGCAACCGAGGCATTGGCATCGCGAAAAATGATTGTTCCGGCAACGATTATTCTTCTGGGCGGCCAAGTTGTGCCGTTAATTTTGCTGATCACCGCAGTGCTGCTGCGCGCCGCCCCCGTCATCATTGCCGGCGCAGCGCTTGCTACCGGGCTGGTTTACTTGCCGCGGATGCTTCTGACGATACGGTTTCGCCAGTCAACGCTCGGAGCCATCTTGCATCCGTTGGGAATTTGCCTGCTGGTGGTTATTCAGTGGTACGCCTGGCTGCGGCAACTGCTGGGCAAAAACATCACATGGCGCGGCCGGGCGTAACGCGCGATCTTTGCAGCCACGGCTTAACTTACATGACCAGCACCGCGCGGAACCGCACCTTGTTAGCCATCATGTGCTCGTAGGCGTCTACGGCTTTTTCCAGTGGGAATTTTTCCACCATCACCTTAATACCCGTAAGGGCCGCAAAGTTCAGCGTATCTTGTGAATCCATCGCTGTACCGGAGGGCCAACCGGAAACAGATTTACTTTCGCCGATCAGTTGCAGGGGCGCAACCGGAATGGGATCCGTCCCGGCACCCACAATGACCAGATGCCCGGCAATGCCCAGGCCGGCGATCAGCGGTGCCATGGATTTGCTGTCCGGCGCGGTCGCTAAAATAACCCGCGCGCCGCCCCATTTTTTCAAGGCCTGCGCCGGCGATTGCTTGGAAGTGTCTACATATTCATGTGCTCCAAGTTTCATGGCCAGATCACGTTTGGCATCGGAAGCGGAAATAGCCACCGTGTGAAATCCCATGGCCCGCGCGAATTGCACGCCCAAATGACCTAATCCGCCCAGGCCCTGTATGGCCACCAAATCCCCGCCTCTGGCACCGCTGTTACGTAGCGCATTATACGTTGTCACGCCGGCGCACATTAGTGGAGCGGCATTGGTAGCATCCAGAGCTTCGGGCACAAGCGCCGCCGCCTCCTGCGGGACGACGCAATATTCGGCATAACCGCCGTCGTAACTGATACCGGCAATTTGTTCTTTGCCGCAATGAATAAAATCCCCCCGGCGGCACGGTTCACAGACAAAACAATGCCCACCGTGCCAACCCACACCCACCCGCTGCCCGGGCTTAAAGTTTTTTACCGCGCTTCCGACGGCATCTATGGTACCGATTATTTCATGGCCGGGAATACGCGGATAGCTGATGCCGGGAAATAATCCTTCTTTAACAAACATATCGCTGTGGCAAACGCCACAAGCCTGCACCTTAATTCGTATGCCTGAAACCCCCGGCTCGGGAATGGGCCGTTGAACCAACTCAAACGCCCCTTTTGCATGAGAAACCTGAACTGCACGCATCGTCGCCATATTCAACTCCAAAATAGTTTTCACGCCATCGAACCACTGCGAAGGCGAATACATTCTAGGCCGGCAAATGCTGGAGAGCCAGTTTTTACCGGTCCTGCGGGCCGGCGGGTCGCCCGATAAGGAAAATACTACGTTTTTTTCTTTACTTTCTACCTCTATATGATGTACCATTCTATATAGAGCCGAAGATCGCGATGCGGCTGGCAGGAGTGAAGGTCCTACAATTTTTACGAGAGGAAACGCCCATGGCCAATAAACTTCCCCATACCGGTTCACTGTCCCGTAGAATATCCCGCGGGGCATTTACGCTCATCGAAATTCTTGTGGTTGTATCTATTATCGCCATCCTTATAGCGATCCTGATCCCGGCATTGGCAGCCGCCAAAGCGGAATCTGAGACCGTGGCCTGCCTGGCCAATCAAAGAACTATCGCCCAATCACTGCTTATGTTCGCCCATCAGCATAACGGCTATATGGTGAAGGGGCAGAATAATGGGTATCTCCCGATAGCTCCGACCACCTCGGACGGTGCGTACATGGGATCGCCTCAAATCTGGTCCTACGGTGCCATAACCAATCCGGCTAATTCTACGGCTACCGGCACAGGTTCTAATTGGGATCAGGTGCTTATTTCCGATAAGTACCTGACCCCCGGCGTCCTGAGAGACCCGGCGGACACAACGGGCAATTTCCGTTATCCTGCAGCAGCTCCGGCGGCGGGCAATCCCAATCCGATTAACCCGGCGCTCAACGTTCCCGCTTCCTACCGCTTAAACAGCAGCAATCAGCCGGGGGATCCAGGAAGCGCGAAGTACGATAGCCCGATATACAACGCATACTCGCTTGTGAGCATCACAAACCCGCAAGATGCCATTGTCGTCTGTGATGGCGGGTTTGGTGCTGCGGGGACAACCGGCTATCAGCAGACGCCGGATGTCGCCACATGGGCTGCCGGAAAAACCGCGACAAATACCGATGAGGCGATCTCCGGAACACCATCGAGCGGCACATCTGGTGTGTACAATGTAAATCCCATTATCCACTCCGGAAAAATGAACGTCGCATATCTTGACGGCCACTGCCAGACCATCGCTTGGGGCGACACATGGCAACTCATCGGCACCCAGACCGTCACTGCATACACTGGGTTGCAGACAGCCTGGCGGCAGAATTTTTCGCCAAATTACGGCGGCCAGACGGAGACGATTAACGGAGTATCAGGCGAGGAGTAACGGGTACCGAACGGCTCCAAATTAGCCGCGATTATGGTTCAATAGTGCGGTAAAGAATCAGCTTTTTTTCCTTTCTTGCATCTGATGGCGGGGCCATCAGATGCGGTAAAATCCCACCGGTCGGCGTTGAAATGCCGGCCGGTTTTGTTTTGGCGCATAACCGCGTGCCATACCGCACATTAGCTTGATGCGGAAGCATAAAGTTGGATGCGAGATATTATGCCAGTCTGCGCCATAACCACTTCGGCAGCACCAGCGCAGCAATGGACTATGGCATTCGATATTTTCAGCAAACCTCGTTTCGCAACCAACCATGATGCTGCCGCATCAGGCTACGAACGCATTACGCTTTGGATTGAAACAACAATGGCGCGAACGTGGAAAGATTTCCCCGCCACACGCGAAAGGCGTGCTGACCGGGCGTCCAGACGGGTGTGAATTTAATGCCTTTGGCGGTCATCCAGGCGTCGAGATTATGGTTGGCTTTGGCCACAATGGGATCCTGTTTGCCGCAGGCGATCCACAGCAATTTGATTCGAGCGTTATCGCTTTTATTTAATGTCGGGAAAACGCTGGAAAAGTCCGGACCATTGGTATTCAGGTAGGAACTCATGCCGATAATCCACGCGAAGCGATTGAGATTATTTAACCCCACTGACAAAGACGCCCCGCCCCCCATGGATAAACCGGCAATCGCGGTTTGATCGCGGTGGCTGTGAATCCGATATTGCCGGGCGATGCGCGGCATGACTTCCGTCAGCAACGTGGCCTGGAATTTTTTCAGATTGCTTTGATACAACTGCGGCTGCCCCAGGCCCGGCCCCGTGCGGGAAATAACCCGCAAATCTCCATACCCCAGCGGCATAACCACAATCATTTTCCGGGCTTTTCCCTGGGCAATAAGATTATCCAGAATAAAATTGGCCCTTCCCACCTTGGTCCAGGCGTCCGCCAGATCGCTGTAGCCGTGCAGCAGATAGAGAACCGGATATTTTTGCGAACTATCACCGCGATATCCCGGCGGAGTATAGACATAGTAATCGCGATTGTCTCCGACGACTTTAGAATGATAAAAATGCCGGTGCACCACACCGTGCGGCACGTTGCAATCCTGCCAAAGGGATGGCGGATTTCCGGGAACAAGAACCATGCTGGCGGAATAAAACAGGTTTGGCTTTACCCAGGGATTCAAGGGATCCAGCACCCGCGCACCGTCCACAGAAAAGGCGTAGGTATATATTTCCGGTGCCAACGGCCCGACGGTAACCGCCCACATGCCATGGACATTTTTTTTCAGCGGTATCGGGGGAATTCCGCCCATTTCCAGAATAACAGTTTTTGCCCCGGCATCCTGAAACAGAAATGTCACGCGGCGATCAGCATGGACCAGCGGCGAAACCGGCAATTGATTCCAGGATACCGCGGCACGAACCAGATGGGTGGAACCGGTCGCAAGAACACCTGCGGCCAAGGCAACCTGCATCGCAAATTCTCTACGGCTTACCTGGGGCATGGGAATTTCAGATTCTCGCTGCATGATGACTCCTCACGTGTAAGATTGTGGGAAACAATGCCAACCAAGTGGCGCTGGTTGCAAGTTCTCCATGAACGCAAGGTCAATATACTACCGCGGTACAACTTTGAACAGGTCCAAATTCCCGCCGCGAAATCGCGACACCGAATCAGTCGCATATCCGAGAACGCTACGCGCCAGGCGACCCCGCATTGCGCCGATGAATTACAATCCATATCACCAGCACGACCGCCCCCAATAATCCGCCACAATAAGACATCAGATGGGCGCAGAAATCCATTATCTCGCGCCCCGGATCAGCTTGATCACCCCCGCGTGTTTTCATCGCGATTCCCTATGATTTAACGGCTTGAGCTACGGCATTTATCTTACCTGCGCTCATTTCCTGAAAAAAGTTTTCCCCGGCATATTCACTTTGCTCAGGCGGTTGTTGACATACAACCCTTCAAGAATAAATTCGCCGGCACTTACCAGCGATGCGGAATCGTCGGCGGCCATACCCAATTTG
>JAKATV010000258.1 GCA_021818565.1 Planctomycetota bacterium | reverse complement strand
TGAAAACCAGCGGGTTTTACTGGAACATCCGCTCCAAGCGCCAATAGCGTCCTATATCCGGAAAACCAGCCTTTACTTTATCGATTGTATCTCATCCATTTCCAATTTATTGCCGATAAACAACCATGGATACGGTCATCAAGCCGATCCCGCGATCAGAAGCTGTCGGGCTTCTGCACGGTCCATCCGACAAGTGGCTGTGGTGCTTCGTGGGGGATTGATTCAACCGTGAAAGCGAAAATGAACGGGTTGAGCCTAATGGATGCGGCTCATGACAGTGCAAACATACGGTCGATACCCGCGGTAAGCCCTTTCGGGATGATTGGGCCGCCCCGCAACCGACCTTGGAGCAATTAAACTTATGGACACGCATACATTACCCCAACAGGTGCAGGACTTTCTTGGCTATCTTCAATTTGAGCGCCATTTCTCCACGTATACCAGTAAATGTTACGGGGCCGATTTACGGCAATTCGGATTGTTCCTCGCTGGCGCTCAGGATATTCCCGCCAGCGTGCTGCTTTCCCAGCCTGTGTCGGCCAATGCGGCCGTGAATCTCTCACGGGAAATGCAGAGCAAGCAGGGCGGTCATCCCGACGAGCCGGCACCGCAGGTTGTTGAAAAATTGTTGCTGAACGCAAATGCGGAAGATGTGCGACGTTATCTCCAGCACATGCGGGAGCATAACTACTCCAAAGCCACGGTCGCACGCAAGCTGGCCACGCTTCGCAGTTTCTTTAAGTTTCTTAACAAGCGCGGCCTGACCGGTAATAACCCCATGCTCAGTATTCGCACGCCGAAACTCGATAAACGTCTTCCCAAATTTATGACTGAAGAACAGGTTACCCGTCTGCTGCGAACACCGGATGATTCAGATATTCTCGGATCGCGTGATAAAGCGATGCTGGAAGTGATTTATTCCTCCGGGTTGCGCGTCAGCGAACTGGTTGGTTTGAATGTCGATGATCTGGATACCGTTGGCGGCGTACTTAAAGTGCGCGGCAAGGGCAAGAAGGAACGTGTAAGCCCCGTCGGACAAACCGCCATTGCCGCCCTTACCAAGTATATGGATCAGAGAAAAACCATTATGACACAGGATTCACCGGACGCACCGTTGTTTATCAACAAACACGGTCAGCGGCTTAGTACGCGTTCGGTGCGTCGAAAGCTTGATAAATATCTGATCGAAGCACACTTGGATCCGGATATCAGCCCGCATACCCTGCGGCACAGTTTTGCCACGCATATGCTTAATCATGGCGCGGACTTGCGCGTTGTGCAGGAACTTCTGGGGCACCAGAGCCTCAGCACCACGCAAATATATACCCACCTGACCACCAAACGAATTCAGGATGTCTATGAAAGCGCCCACCCGCGGGCCAACGAAGTTCCCAGTTAATCGCTTAGCCATCCCGCTGACACTGGTTCTTGAAGCACCGGCAGAAATGCCGGTGCTTTTTTTAAAGGCCAATGATCAGGAAGCCTGAAAGACATTGTTGAGAAATTCGCGCGTTCTTGGCTGTTGCGGATGGTCAAGAACCTGTTCGGGGGTTCCGTTTTCAATAATTCTTCCTCTATCGAAAAATAGAACACGATCGGCGATTTGTCGCGCAAAGCGCATTTGATGGGTAACAAACAGCATGGTCATCTCGGTTTGTTTGGCCAAATCTAATACCAGTTGTAGAACCTGTCCCGCGATTTCCGGATCCAGCGCCGAGGTTATTTCGTCAAAAAGCATGATGCGGGGTTGAAGTGCCAACGCCCGTGCGATCGCGACGCGCTGTTTCTGTCCGCCTGAAAGCTCCGCCGGCCACGCCTCGGCTTTATCCGCCAAGCCCACGCGATCCAACAGATCTGTGGCTCTGCGGACGGCTTGTGAGCGCGGCATGCCCATAACACGTATGGGAGCCTCGGTGATGTTTTGCAGCACTCGTAAATGAGGAAATAGGTTGAAGTGCTGAAAAACCATGCCTACTTTGCCTCTCATCCTGCGAATGTGAGCGGGCGAGGCGTCAACATTGCGGCCATCGCGCGTGGTATGCCAGACAGATTCACCTTCGATCAATATTTCGCCGCTATCCGGCTTTTCAAGAGTCATTAATAATCGAAGAATTGTGGATTTTCCTGAACCGCTGGGACCGATGATGACGACGTGTTCTCCCGGAGCGACGGTAAGATTAAGATTTTCCAGCACGACGGTCCGCTGGTACGATTTGTGAATGTTAACAAACTCGATGCTCGCTTTATGATTCATATTGGGCACTCCGGAACGCGCTTCAAACGGGCCGTCAACGCCGCACCAGAATCTTGCGCTGCGTAAAACCGATGAGGGCCGAGGCCATCAGGCTGATAATCAGAAACAAGATTCCTACCATGGTTAACGGTTCGAGATAGCGAAACGTTTTATCGCCGATAATCATTGCGCGGTCCAACATTTCCATAACCGTGATGGTGGAAAGAAGCGGGGTATCCTTAAACATCGCAATAAGATTGTTGCCCATCGCGGGGACAATCGGTGGAATTGCCTGAGGCAGAATGATGCGGGTAAAAGTTTGCCATGTTGTAAAATTAAGGGCCTTCGCGGCGTCCCATTGCCCCCGGGGAATATTTTGCAGACCCGCGCGATATACTTCGGCGGTGTAGGCGCTGTAGTTGATTCCCAGAACCGTAATGCCGGTGAGAAGTGCGGGAATTGTAATCCCGATTTCCGGCAGAACGTAATAACAAAAAAATAACTGAATCAGAAGCGGCGTGTCGCGGATGAATTCAGTGATGCCACGCGTGGACCAGAAAATCCATCGATTCGGCAATAGCAGAAGGCCGGCCCAGAACAATCCCAACACCAGCGCTAGCAACATCCCCAGAATCGTTGCCTCAATGGTAATCACCATGCCGTGGAGAATTGTCGGCAGGATATGCCAGGCAAATGACCAGTTCCACATCATATTCGCGCTCCAACTGGAAATTTCATCCGGCGCTCCAGTAGACGCATAAATCCGGCCAATACCAGGGCCATAATAAAATAAATCACCAGCGCCAGGCCATATACTTCAGCGTTTCGCAGCGTGGATTCCTGAAGAATCTGGGCGTTAAATGTGATATCCGTCACCTGGACCAAACCGGCCAGCGCACTGTTTTTCAGCATGTCAATAAATAAATTGGCCATTGGCGGGAGAATCAGGGGCCAGGCTTGCGGAAGAACCACGCGAAACACTTTCGTAGTTGCAGAGAAATTTAATGCCGTGGCCGCATCATGCTGTCCTCGAGGCACAGAGAGTATTGCGCCGCGCAATATTTCGGCTCCGTAGGCACCGCCGTTAAGCCCCAGCACAACAATGGCGGTAATTATGGGAGATGGTCGAAACGGCAGTACCAGCGGCAGGGCATAGAAAGCCCAGAATAATTGAATCAGTGCCGATGTGCCGCGGAATAGCTCAATGTACACGCGAGCGGGCCAGTCCAATGCCGTCAGGGTGCTTAGTCGCATGGCAACGGCACACGATGACGCCACGGACGCTACAACGATCGCGCCCGCAGTAACTTCACCGGTTACCAGTGCGCCGCGAAGCATCATGGGCAACATATGCAGCATGTGTATCCTTTTCTGATGAACCAGACAGTCACGGTTTGCCCGCGATGATTTGCCGGGCGGTAATACGACCAGGTAAATCGGCTCGGGTGAAGCCAAATCGGCGGATCAGTTTAAGATGTGCCGGCGAATTGACAAACGACCTTAGTACCGCGTCAACGTTTCGGCATAGCGCGGTATCCCGTTTGCGGAAGGCAAAAGCCCCATATCCCAGAACCTCGTGCCCATTGACTACCGGGTTGCTGAATCGCTGCGCGACCGCAATGTTCGGATCAGCCGCAAGTTTTACTAGGCGGCGAACGGTGAGCGCGGTTCCGGCGAAGGCGTCAATTCTTCCGGCTTGCAGCGCGGCCAGAGCCGTCGGTGCCGAAGGAAACACACTTATTTGCGACGGCTTTACTCCGGACTCAATGGCGTATTGATATTCTTGCGCTCCGGCTACGACGCCCAAGCGAGTCGCGAGATTCTTTGCGACATCCGTGAAACTATGCAAATGCAGAGGATTATCTCTTTTGACCACGAATCCGTCGCCCAGTGCGAACGTCGGATTGGAAAACAGAACCTGCCGGCCCCGGGCCGGCGTGATATACATGCCGGCCGCGATAATGTCAAAGCGATGCGCTTCCAACCCAGGAATTAATGCCCCGAAGTTCGTCAGCACCCCTTTCAGATGAGGCACTCCGAGTTTTCTCATGACATAACGCAGGTCGCTGGGTGATTCCCCGGTAAGTTTCCCGGTTTTTGAATCAATATAGGCAAAGGGTGCTTCGTCAGCGAAACCAACGCGAACGAACCCCTGTTTGCGCAGCTTTGCCAACAAACTGCCGCCGACGCTGCCTGCCCTATCCGATCGCACAGCCACAACAACCAATATAATAATAATCAGGCCGACAATGGCGATCAGCGCATTAATCTTTTGGTGCCGCGTCATACTGTGCTTCCTTCTCATATTAATTTGCGGCCGGATCACAACTCAAATGAATCAATGGGAATTATTGGTTTGATCCGCCGTGCCGCAATAAACTCAGGCCGAGCCGCGGTACCACCAAACGGTTCCCGTAGCGAATTTTCCACACTGTTGTAGACACAAAACATATTGCTGCGCGGCCATGGACTGATATTTCCGCTGGATCCGTGCATGACATTGCAGTCAAATAAAAGCACCGATCCGGCTTTCCCGGTGGGAGCGACAATTCCGCCGTCTTTAACCAACTGGGTCAGACTGTCGTTATCCGGCACGCCATATTCCTGCTTTCGCAGAGATTGTTTGTAGTGTTCATCGGGTGTTTTCCCGACGCAACTGACAAATTTTGTGTGGGAACCAGGCACGATCATTAAAGGGCCGTTGAAGGCGTTGTTATCAGTCAGCAGTATGGAGCAGCTTATCGCCCGCATCCGCGGCATGCCATCTTCGACATGCCATGTTTCAAAATCGGAGTGCCAGTAAAACTGCTCGCCGCGAAATCCGGGTTTCAGATTCACTCGCGATTGATGAATGTATACGCCCGAGCCCAGAATCTGCATCGCCGCGGTGGAGATGCGCCGATCAGCTACCAGACGACCAAACAGGTCGCTGAGACGGTGAATGTTGAACAACGAACGAACCGTCCCGCTGGAGGGTTCATACACACAGGCCGGGTTTTGCTGGATTTCCGGATCGGCCCCCAACTGGGTGATCGCCTCCAACAGGGCTTTGACTTCAGTGGTGGTGAACAATTCTGGAATATACAGATAGCCATTTTCGATAAAATGGGTGATTTGCTCATCCGTAAGCGGACCGGTGGTGCCGCGACCACTTTCCGCCCAGACAACCGGATCACGCCGCAAAGTTATCCGTGGTGTGTCATAAACGCGCGATGGATATATGTCTTCAAGTAATTGCATCGTTAAATCTCCTGAAAAGTCGAACAAAGATTATTAGCCCGTCGGACTAGCGAGCCTCGGCCGCTTCCAACGGATAAACACCCTGTGAATCGTGAACTTCATTGCCGATCAGCGGCGGGTTAAATACGCAGATCAGCCGCAACTGAGTTTTGGCCCGCAGGAAATGACGTTCATTGCCATTAAGCGTATAGAGCGTACCGGCACGGATCGGGTGAATGGTGCCTGTTTCCGTTTCTTCAACTTCACCTTCGCCTTCGATACAGTAAACCGCTTCTATGTGATGTCGATACCAGATCAAGGTTTCAGTGCCGGGATAGATCAGTGTGTCGTGGAGCGAAAAGCCAACACTATCCGATTTCAGCAGCAGTCGGCGGCTGCACCACGTCGGGGCCTTGGTATCACGGGGACTGTCAGTGATTTCCTCTAGGGTACGAACAATCATGGATGAACCTCCTGGGTTAGAGAATCCGGCAACCCGCCGGCGGGGGTGTTTGTTATCTGTTGCATAACAGCGCGGACGGACTCCGCGAAAATATTCAGACCTTCATCAAGCATGGTTTCTTCAATGATCAGGGGCGGCAGGAATTTGATTACATGGTCGCGAGCGCCGCAGGTTTCAAGAATAAGACCGTGTCGGAATGCTTCAGCAGATACGCGGCGGGCGACCTGGGGAAATTGGTCCGAGGCCAGCCCCACAAATAAGCCTCTGCCGCGAACCGACAATCCGGTGCCTGGGTATTGATCACAGAGCTTCCGCAGGTAGCGCTTTAACAAATGCGATTTATGCTGAACCGCTAAACTAAGCGTGTTATCGCTCCAGTAAATACGAATGGCCTCGTTAGCGGCGACAAACGCCAAGTTGTTGCCCCGGAAAGTACCGTTATGTTCGCCCGGCTCCCAGCAGTCGAGTTCCGGCTTCATCAGCACCAGAGACATCGGCAGACCATAGGCACCAATGGATTTGGAAAGCGTGATAATATCCGGGCTGATGCCCGACGGCTTGAAGCTGAAAAATGTTCCCGTGCGTCCGCAACCGGCCTGAATGTCGTCAACAATCAGGAGAATGCCGTGCTCCCGGCACAATGATTCAATGGCTACGAGCCATTGGGTTGACGCGACATTCACGCCCCCCTCGCCCTGGACGGTTTCCAACAATACCGCGGCCGGTTTATCCAGCCCACTGCTGTCATCTTCAATGAGTTTGCGCAGATACGAAATCGTATCAACGTCAGGGCCGAAATATCCGTCATACGGCGCGAAGCTTACCCCATTAAGCAGTCCGCCGCTGACCTGCCGATGATAGGCATTTCCAGTTGCCGCCAACGCACCGGCGGTCATTCCGTGATAACCATTGGTAAAGGCGACAATTCCATTTCGCCCTGTATATTTGCGGGCCAGTTTCATGGCCGCCTCCACCGCATTGGTGCCGGTGGGGCCGGGGAACTGAATCTTATAATCCATGTGCCGGGGGCGTAAGATAATATTGTCAAAGGTTTCCAAAAAGGCCTGCTTGGCTGTGGTGTGCAGATCCAATCCGTGAATAATGCCGTTGTGTTGTATGTACTCCAATATCCGCGGTTTAATCAGCGGGTTGTTGTGTCCGTAATTCAACGTACCGGCACCGGCAAAAAAATCGATGTAGCGTTTGCCGGAATCGTCAAATATCTCGGCCCCCTGCGCGGTCTTAAATACAGCGGGAAAAACCCGGCAGTAGCTGCGCACTTCCGATTCGCGGGATTCAAATATGTTGTTCATAAAGTGGCTTCCTTCTTCTGTACGTCGGTTGTTCCGGGACCGGCAACCACCGGCCCGATATAAAACATTTGTTCTGCTTCATGCACAGCCGGCAAAAATAAGCTCGCATGAAAGCCCTCGCCAATTCGCAGGTCACAGCCCAGCCGCCGAGCCAGCGAGGCAAAAAGATTCCGTGACGCCTGATTGGATTCCGTCACGGTTGCCTCAATGGTCCAAGGTTGCGGCTCAGAAAGACCCGCCAATAAATCCACGAGCATCCGCATGGCCACGTCCCGACCGCGATGCGTTTCCGCCACCGCGATTTGCCAGATGAAGAGCACCTGACGCTGGTCCGGCGGGTGATACGCCGTGACGAATCCGATAATGTGACCGTCGTGTTCGGCGACGCGACACGTCA
>JAKATV010000330.1 GCA_021818565.1 Planctomycetota bacterium | reverse complement strand
CCATCCCGGAAACCTCGAGTTTCTCGCCTCGCCGCGTCTTGCGTCAATCGTGATGGGGCGGAACGTTTCACGGCATCACATCCCCATTGCATTTTGCGTACAACGCAACGCCGCCGCATTGGGCTAATGCCCGTAATCCAGTCGCACTATCCAATGGCGTTGAAGCATGTTTGCAGGGCGGGATAGAGCATCGCAAATTTCTTGTGATGGATCTCATAAAAAGCCGAGCGTTTTGCATTCGGGCGGCTGCGGCTTTTGATTTTGATAATCTGTCCCGCGGCTTGTGGAACGTTATTCCATCGCCCACTGCCTACGCCGGCCAGAATTGCCGCACCCAGGGCCGCACCTTCACTGACGTTAATTGTAACAACGGGGGCCTGATACATATCCGCCTGCAATTGCCGCCAGAAATCACTGCGCGCTCCGCCGCCACTGGCCCGCACCTGGCTAATTGCAATGCCCATGCTGCGCATGATATCCACCTGCTCGCGCATGCCCATGGTGATACCTTCCAGCGTAGCGCGTGCCAGATGTGCCATGGAATGCCGCGGCGTTAAGCCGATAAAGCAGCCGCGGGCATGCGGATCAGGATGCGGACATCGCTCACCGGTAAGGTACGGGAGAAAAAACAGATTTTCTGAACCAGGTTTAGCGTCCTGGGCTAAATGAATAATCCGTTCATAAAGCGATCCGGGATCTTTTTTCTTGGCAATCAGTTGCGCCAGTTGCTCGGAGAAAAAAGTATTGCGCATCCATTGCAGCGATCCACCGGCGCTAAGCATGCAGCCAAATACGCACCATGTATTGGGTATTGCATGGCACATGGTATGCACCCGTCCCAACGGGTCGGTCTGCGGGGCGGCCGAAGCGGCAAAAATAACTCCGCTGGTACCCATCGCTGCTGAAAGAATGCCCGGCTCCACCACGCCCGTGCCGACGGCTCCCGCGGCCTGATCCCCCGCACCTCCCACCACGGGAATCCCCGCAGGCAGGCCCATGAGGCGGGCGGCTGCCAAGCTCACCTGACCACTGATTTCCTGCGATTCAGTAAGGCGCGGTAACAGTCCCTGATCAATTCCCAACTGACTGATAAGCCCCTGATGCCACTGCCGATTTTTCACATCCAAAAGCAGCGTGCCGGAGGCGTCAGAAACCTCTGAGGCATATTCGCCGGTAAGGCGATAGCGGATGTAATCTTTAGGCAGAAGAATATGGCGGCAACGCGCAAATTTTTCCGGCTCATTTTGCACGAACCAGAGAATCTTGGGGGCGGTAAAGCCCGTAAGCGCCGGATTGCTCACCATGGCCAAAAGCTCTTGACGACCGCCGGCCTTCTCTTCAATTTGTCGGCACTGTTCCACGGTTCTCTGATCATTCCAAAGCAGCGCCGGCCGCAGAGCTTTTGGGCCGTCACCGAGAAATACGCTGCCGTGCATCTGTCCGGAAAGTCCGATGGCCGTAATTTGTGACGCCTTGAGCTTGCCTTTCTTCAACGCTTTGGCGGTGGCCAGCAGGCACGCTTGCCACCAGTTCTCCGGGTCTTGTTGTGTCCATCCGGCGCGCGGTGTCTGAAGCTCATGCGGGGATTCCGCCGCAGCGCGAACAATCCCGGTTTCATCCAGCAACAACGCCTTGGTTCCCGATGTGCCGATATCCAATCCCAACAGCGCCATAAAATCTCCACAATGTTTGCGATCAGCAATTCCCGTTGCCAGGTTACTGCAATATAGTCTACTGTCCAAAGCACCGGGCGTCACGCCGGCATGGGCCGATGGGCCGATGATGTTATACCGCTAAGGTCGTCGTAAGCGAGCGGTGATCGTATGAAGTGCCTCCGCTATGGCTTGGTGGCGCGGGCCGTCACAGGCGGTCCAGGAGATAATATGGCTTTGAGAAATTTGTTCATCCACCCGATTGCAGGCACCGATTACCGTCGAATGGTTGCGGCGATTAAAGGCCCGCGCAATATCCGGGTAGCTCATGTGGGTGTGAAGTCGCACCAGATACATGGCGATGGCTCGGGCTGTGGAAACCACGCGATGTTTGGATGAGCCGCTGATGAGCTCGGCGGTGATCGCAAAATATGCAGCACACGTTTGAATGATGCGCTCCACGCCCGGCGGTGTGGAAAAGTTCATGTGATCGCGAATGCCGCTTAGAGCGCTTTGCATATTGTGCGCCAAATCGCCGACACTCTGCGTGCGGCACAAGTGGGCTACAGCCACGGCCTGCACCAGAAGTCCCTGAAGTTCGCGCACACTGGCGACCGGCTGCTGCGCTAAGCGCAGGAGCATGGCGTCGTCGCAATGCCAGTCGCGGCGTGCCGCCAGTCTACGAAGAATGTCCAGCCGCGTGGGCAAATCAGGAGAATCAACGCGCGCCACCATGCCGCTGGAGAAACGGGTGCTTAACGCATCGGTCAAGGCGGAAATGCCGCGTGGCGCACAATCACTTGACAACACCACCTGCCGTCCGACGGCGTCCATGGCATTAAATGTGTGGAGAAACTCTTCCTGCGTATGTTTTTTATTCATGAAAAAGTGCACATCATCCACCACCAGCAAATCTACCTGCCGGACACGACGGCGAAAAGCCTCCGTGCGATGCAGGCGAATGCTTTCAAGATAATCATTGGTGAACTGTTCTCCGGTGATATACAGCCATTTCTTGTTGGGATGCAGCGCCTGAAAACGTCGGCAAATGCCCTGAAGCAGGTGGGTTTTTCCCAAGCCGCAATCGCCATGAATAAACAGCGGACTGTAATGCCTGCGCGGTTCTTGAGCCACGGTGCAGGCGCATTTATAAGCGAGCTGATTGGTCGGACCGACCACAAACTCCTCAAGGGTGTAAGCGTCGTTAAGGCCCCGAGTCTCCGCGGGAACTCTATGCGATGTGGCCACGGGGGGAACTGCCCTGGCCAGTGGCCGAGGTGCCGGCGCTGATTCCGCCGTTTCGATGAGGATGGTGACCGGGAATCCCAGCGATTCTTCGGCGGCGTATCGCAGGTCGTCCATGAATTTATCGCGAATCCACTTGGCGGAAAAAGCATTGACCGCGCGAAGCGTCAAGGTGCCGTCGGTGAATTGCCAATGGGTGGGGGCGGCGAACCACTGCTCAAAGCGCAAATCGCCCACGCGCGTTTGGAGATGTTTTTGAATCGTAAGGCACGGGCTTGAATCCAGGGCTGCTTCTTGCAACATCAGAACAGACACAGGCGACTCCTTTCCGGACATCAGGTGACAAACCTGTCCACGGCCGTTGAGCAACAACAACGAACCGTCCTGGTTCTTCACAGCGTCCGGCGGTCCATCGCCGGGATTCATTGAAAGCGAACTTACCGCAACCGGGCAAGCGCGAATTACATGCCCCTATTAAACAGGTTTTATCCAAAGTCTCAACAGCATTTTCTCCATTTTCTTTTCCACAATCATCCGAAGGCAAGCCGCACAAGCACTTATGAATCAAAAAAAATCTTTATTCACGTCTTACGCACACGGTATGAAAAATATTGTGGATAACTGCCGGAAGAACAGGACAATGTGCCCAATTGGCCCGATTTATCAGGGTTTACAGGGCGTTGTCAGGGTGGGTGCCGGGACAGCTTGCCGCTTAAGCGTGTGAATCAGAACCATGCGCTGGGCGGTTTGCCCAAAGCGCAGCTTGCGATACAAATGCACCGCCGGCGTATTGGCGCGATCCACCGCCAGCGTAATACTCGCCGCCTGCACACGCATCGCGGTTAGCAGAACGAACTTCATGAGCTGGGTGCCAAGGCCCATACGCCGGCAAGGCGCGGTCAGTCCAAGGTAGACCAGTTCCAGAGTGGCCGATTCAAGGCGATGCGCCATCAGCAGTACGCCCGCATTCCGGTCGTTGTGTTTCAGTAAAAGCCAGAGTTCCGGATCAAACCCGCCGGCTTGATGGCCGTTAATAACATCGTCCATCGGACGCAAGCCGCTTAAGCTGGGACAATCCAGGGTTTGATGGTAACTGGCCTCGATGCTCTGTGCGAATTCCTTGCGAAGCTGTGGCGCGTAGGTGACGAGATAAAATTCCGGGGGCAGTTCAAACGTCGGTTGAAACAGCGGTCGGCTGCGTCGCATATAGAGCAGTGTTGCTAAATCCGAAAAATCCGCCTGACGATAAAGTTCCGCGACAGCGTGCGAATCCGGTGTAAGAATAACCTGCCCCAGGGCCATGTCCGCGGCCTGCGCTGCGGCCGCGGCGCGGCGGATGCACTGAACTTGCGCAGCGCACGAAAGGGTGTCGCGGGGCGCGGTTTGCGGTGCATAGAATAAGGCGGTTCGTCCGGCGGTGGGGACCCAGAGGCACGCACCAATAATGCGCTGATCCTGTATGGCCAGAATCTGCCGTGATGTATCGACCTTATGGCGCAGACAATAGTCGTCAAAGGCACTTCGCCGGTCAGCTAGGTCGAAGGACATTCCGCCCCAGCGACCCTCCGCCTGGGAAAGAAGGCAGTCAATGCCCCGGCTAATAAGCCCACGATCTGTGGGCTGCACAAGTTCAAAGTCCTGACCCATGCCAACTATTATGGCACAGATTGGTCCGGCTGGTAAGCCATTTTTACAACGACCTTATGCTCCTGCCGATTATCCACCAGCGTGATGCGCCGATCGCCCTGTACCACGCCATCTACTGAAAGTTCCACCACCGTATTTCCGCCCGCGGTAAAAGTAATGTGATAAAACGTTTCCCGATATCGGTAGTGCACGCGGAATTCACCCCAGGTCGCGGGCAAACGCGGTTCAAACGAGAGTTGTTCCCCGCTCTGTCGCCACCCGATAAACGTTTCAATGATCAGGCGATAGGTCCACGCGGCCGAGCCGGTATACCAGGTCCATCCGCCCCGTCCCTGATAGGGTGCCATGGCATAAACATCCGCGGCCATGACATAGGGTTCCACACGGTATACCGATACTTTTTCCGGCGTGTCGGAATGATTCAAAGGATTAATAAGATTAAATAATTCCCACGCCTTGTCGGTCTGCCCAGCCATGGCAAAGGCCATGATGGCCCAGATGGCCGCGTGGGTATATTGACCGCCGTTTTCACGCACGCCCGGGAGGTAGCCGGCAATGTAGCCGGGATCCAGCTCCGGATGATCAAAGGGTGGATCGAACAACTGGATAAGTTTCGTATCCCGCCGCACCAGATGTTCATCGACCGCATCCAGGGCCTGTCTCTGCCGTGCCGGATCGCCGGTGTTGCTGATCACCGACCAACTCTGGGGAAGGGAGTCAATTTTGCACTGTAGGTTCCGTGCGGAACCCAGCGGGGACCCATCATCAAAAAAGGCGCGTAAATACCACTGCCCGTCCCAGCAATGCTCTGCGATGGCCGTTTCCAGGCCCGCGAGATGCTGGCGGCATAAATCAACCGTGGCCTGGTCGGATCGACTTTGAGCCAGCGGCAGCATGTCAGAGAGCACCGTTCGCAGGAAAAATGCCAGCCAGACACTTTCACCCCGGCCCGCCAGGCCGATGCGATTAAATCCATCATTCCAATCACCACACCCGATCAGCGGTAATCCGTGCGCGCCCAATCGGAGAGATCGCTTGATCGCCCGCAGGCAGTGTTCGTAGAGTGTCCCGGTTTGATCGCTGTTTTGCGGCAAATCATACCACGATTCCTCGTGCTCACCGACTTCCGGTCCGCGCAGAAATCCAATGGAGGCATCCAAAACGCCGGTGTCACGTGTTAATGCCACATACCGGCAAACCGCCAGGGGCAGCCATAACAGATCATCGGAAAACTTGGTGCGCACGCCCCGGCCATTGGGTGGATGCCACCAGTGCTGGACATCTCCCTGCTCAAACTGTCGCCCCGCCGCCAGCAGTAACTGCTCCCGCAGCAGCGTCGGTTGCGACAACGCGGCGGCCATGGTGTCCTGTAACTGATCGCGGAATCCAAATGCGCCACCGGACTGATAAAATCCGCTGCGGCCCCAGATTCGGGAGGAAATAATCTGATAAAGCAACCAGCCATTGGCCAGAGCATTCACCGATGGATCCGGAGTTTCCAGGTAGATCCGCCCCAGCGTGGTATTCCAATATTGCCATACCGCCTCCAGCGCCCGGCGCGCGCCCACCGGCGTGCGGGCGCGTTCAATAAGCATTTGTGCCTGTGTGCGATCATGGGCGGAACCTAGAATCCAGACAATTTCCTTCTGTTCTCCCGGGAGAATATCCACGGTGGTCATAATGGCCGCGCATGGGTCCAGGCGCGAACCGAGATTTCCCGAGAGTCGCTGACGCAGCATGGCGGCCGGTGCCCGAGTTGAACCGTTGCGCCCCAGAAATTCAGTGCGATCAGCACTGATGCTGCGGCGATTCTCGCTGATATGGGCAAAAGCGATCCAATCGCCGAAATCATTGCTCCAGGTATTGCGTGCCAGCAGGGCACCGGTGCGCTCGTCCATTTCCGTGACAACGTGCGAGCCGTTTTTAGCGCGGCTTTCGCCCAATGTCAGTTCCCAGTACCCGCATAGCGATAGTCGCCGGGGCTTGTCCGTGTTGTTTTTAAGTTTCAGCACATAGTATTTCACAGGATCATTGATATCGGCGTATACGAAAAATTCCGAACTGATTCCCTGCTCCCGGTGTTCAAAAATGCTGTAGCCAAACCCGTGTCGCACCAGGCACGGATTATTTCCCGCGACCGGCAGCATGGTGGGGGACCAGAAAGCCCCGGTCTGGTCATCCCGAATATAAAACGCTTCCCCCGATGCGTCAGTGACCGGGTCATCATACCACGGCGTAAGGCGATATTCGTGCGCGTTGCCCCGCCATGTATACATACCGCCGCTGTCTGTAACCACCGTTCCAATTTCGCGACCGGAAATTACATTGCTCCAGGGTGCCGGCGGCATACGGTTGGGAGAAATGGTCATGACATATTCGCGCGCATCGCGTGTAAAGCCGCCTATGCCGTTAAAGCGATATAAATCGGGGGGTGGTACCGGAGGCAACGACGTTTCCTTGGCGGGTTGGGATACCGGTACCAATGTGGGCGTGGAAAGTTCCGTGTCGCCGCGATGGGAATCCAACACTTCTGCCAGACTGCCCTCTGTGTCAGCGATGACGATCGCCGCGGAAGCCAGCATTAAAGACCGATCTTCCGGAGACATCTGGTCAACGCGTCGGATAAAAATGCCGCCGGGTTGATCCACGAACTTGCTGTCCGGCCCTGATGCCACGACAGCCATAATCTGGTCATGAAGCTCCTGACGGTATCCGGAAGTATCCTGATTCCAGATCACCAGGTCCACGGCCAGGCCTTTGTAGCGCCAGTAGGCGTGCGCTCTTAGACTCTGACGCACCAGCGACAAGTTTTCGCGATCACTGACGCGCAGCAGAAAAATCGGCAGATCTCCGGATACGCCAAATCCCCAGAGTCCGGATTGACCTCGCTGATTCTGTCGAATCACCTCCGCGCCGGCTCGAAAACGTGGCCCGGGAAAGAGCAGTGAGCTGGCTAAACGCCCGAAAACCTGAGCTTCGGCATCGGTGGCATTGAGTTGCCGCAACAACACCTGATTATGCGACCAGGCGAGTTCCAGTACCCGATCGGTGAATCGATGGTCGTGGTAGCGATGGTACAAGACTTCAATTTGTTCACGGGTGGCGGCAGCCCCCAGTATCACATCCACCGTGACGGTGGCATGGGGCTGAATGACTAGCTCCCGACGAATTGAAA
>JAKATV010000017.1 GCA_021818565.1 Planctomycetota bacterium | reverse complement strand
GCTTTGTCGCTCGTCGTCAATGTATGTTCCCATACACAATCCTCCTCGCTTCGCGCCCACAGCCCCCTGGCCCTCCGTCAATCCTAATATTTAGGCGTGACAGAGCACTAGCCGCCGGACAACGTGAAGAAAGCACTTTAGAAAAAACTGTGATTATTTAAACGTGATCAGCAGCGTGATGAGAATCAGAATCCAGGCGGCGTCGAGGAAGTGCCAGTAGATCAGGCAATAGCGTACACCGGGGTGGTAGTTGCGGGAATAGACACCGCGGCGAGCCTTGACGTTGACCGCGCCCAGAGGGATTAATCCGCCCAGAACGTGAACAGCGTGCATGACGGTAAAGAAAAAAAATGCGGCGAACATGGCCTGTTTTTCATAAATCAGGGCATGGGCCATGCGCATGCCGCCGATGGGTGAAACGTATTGCGGATGCAGGGCCTTGAGCGCATGGTCAGCGCTTTGCAACGCACCATAAATTTCCGCCCAATTCCAGCATTGTAATCCAAGGAAGGTGATTCCCAGGATCAGTGTGATCACAAGAGCCAACTGACTGGAACGTTGGAGGTCATGACGAATGGCGACCCAGGCCCAATGGATGGTCAGGCTGCTGATCAGCAGAACCGTGGTGCTAAGCCATAGTCCCCATGGCAGATGCACGGTGACCGGGCGTGGAAAGGAATACCAATAACAGATGTAACCAATGAGACTTGAAATAAACAGAACCGATAGTGATCCGACCAGCAGCAAAACGCCAAGAGTGCCCGCACCGGGAACGTGCAGGGACTTCCCGCCGTAGCGTTTGGAGAAATCCGGTGTTTCAGGTTGGAGTTCCCCGGTCATAAAAATTCCCAGCCTTCGCGTTTGAATGACAGGCCATATTATTCCGTTGGATGGCGGGCCGGAAAACCTGCACCACAATGGAACAGCCTCCAACCAACCAAGCGGGAATACACCCTACAAGGGTACCGGCCTGCCATTACGCCGTCGCAGAGAGACACGCACAACCTAAATTGAAGGGGTCTCCCGCACTCACATTACCCGCTTTGCGTTATTTGGCTGGCGCGGGGGTCGCGGGTTTTGCGGCCACTGGCGGGGTGGAATTGGACCCCGCCACGTGCTGCTCAATTTGCACCATTTCCTGCGCCTCACCGGAATACATCTGCGGCTGATCGGCCTTCACGTCAATAATAACAAAAGAAATAAACAGCGTGATGAATATCAACGTAAGCAGCAAAATGGCGACAGAAAAGAGGCTGTCATAGCGCAAGTGCATGAAATACAGAGCGCTGATTACCGCCATGATAATAGCCACACCAAGCTCAATAAATACGGTAGGCGGACCGAGATGCAATTTGGCAATATATAAATTGCCAATGGCCAGGGCGCAAAGAATGATCCAAACCACCACCAAGGTTTGAATGGAAAGAATATGCGAACGGGCCGGAACTACGGGTTTTGCATGATCAGAAGACATACGACCTCAACTTTATTTAGCCGCATTGTTCAAAAGCGACTTGCATTACGACAGCTATTCCATCAGTGAATCAGATACAGCAAGGGGAACAAAAACATCCAGACCATATCGACCACGCCCCAATACATGCCGACGTATACAACCGGAGCATTGTATCCAGGACCAAATTCACCGCGAAACGAACGAATAAGCAGCCAACCTATGACAATAATGCCAATAATGACGTGCAGGCTATGCAGGCCCGTCATAAGAAAGTAAATCCCGAAGAAAATTTGAACATTGGCGGGCTGGAATGGATTTTCCGGAGCGGAGGGTTTTTGGGAAGTAGCAACACCCGATGGACCGGTTGGCGCGGGCATGATGTCCGAATGGGAAACAACAAAACCAGCCTTGCCCAGTGCATTAAGTTGCTGCCAACCGGCGCTGGCAACAGGCTTGGGTTTAACAACAAGAGGCACAAGACCAACGACCGGGGCAATGGGCTTGCCGTTGGGGCCGACGGTGGGAGCGTAGTGGGTTCCCCAGAGCAGTTTGGCCTGGCCGTTGTCAAAATATTCCTTGGCGTGAATGGCCAAAAATGCCACCCCGCCAAGCATGGTCAGAGCCAAGCAAAGGCTTAGGGCAAAGCGCTTTCCGGTTTGTGCAAAACGCACCGCCAACGCCATGGTTAAACCGCTCGTCAGAAGGATCAAAGCGTTAATGAGGCCGGAAACCGGATCCAGATATTGACCGGCATATTTAAATACTTCGGGATGCGTTGCGCGAAACACAGCATATGCGCAAAACAATCCGCTGAAAAGCAGCATTTCTGTTGCCAGAAACATCCACATGCCCAAGGTGCCGGCATCAAACTGCTGCTGCGGCGTGTCAAAATGGTGGGCCAAATGTTGCCGGGCCACCTGTTCTTCGGTCGCGGTTATCGCCAATGCTTCAGCCATGTACTCTCACTTTTAGAAACAATCAGATTCAACTGAGTCAAAAAACATACCACACGGGCGCAACAAACATCCAACCGGCAAGGTATGGCGTTGGGTGATTGCCTATCACCGGAAGCCAACTGACGATTAGTGCGCTACCTTAACCGGAACCAATGTATCCGCAGGCTTCTCGGTACGAACATATCCGTTGACTGCGGGATCAAACACCAGATCACCGTAATCATAGGGATCAGCGACGGATGGCGTGGTTTCAAAATTGTCGTGCGGCGGCGGCGAAGAGGTTTCCCATTCCAACGAGCCGCCACCCCATGGATTCACCGGGGCCTTTTTTCCATAGAACAGCGAATGCATCAGATAGCCGGCCATAGTCAAAAACGCCACAAGCTGGATATAGGCACCGATGGTTGATGCAATCATGTAAGGCTGATACATGGGCAGGTAGCTGGCATAACGCCGGGGCATGCCGTCGGCCCCCACCATCAACTGCGGGAAAAACGTCAGATTAACACCAATAAACATGACAACACATGTTATCTGGGCAATGCGTTCATTGTACATGCGACCGAACATTTTGGGCCACCAATAATGCAGCCCGGCGATGAATCCGATGAGCGTACCGCCCATCATCACATAGTGGAAGTGACCGACAACAAAGTAGGTGTCGTGCAGTACTACATCCTCAGATAATGCGCCCAGCACCACACCGGTCAAGCCGCCAATGGTAAAAAGCACAATAAAAGATAGCGCGTAAAGCATCGGCGTTTTAAGAACGATGGCACCTTTGTACATGGTGGCCAGCCAGTTCCATACTTTAATGGCGGAAGGAACAGCCACCACGAAGGTTAAAAAGCTGAACACGGCATCCAGTTCGGCGGATTGACCGTTGACAAAAATGTGGTGGCCCCAGACCAGAAAACCAATCAACGCAATGGCCAGAGAGCTTAGGGCGATAAATTCGTAGCCGAAAATATGCTTGCGGCTGAAGACGGGGATAATTTCGCTGACGATTCCCATCGCGGGCAGAATCATAATGTAAACCGCCGGGTGAGAATAGAACCAGAAAAATTCCTGGAACAGCACCGGATTGCCGCCCAGAGCCGGATTAAATATGCCAATGCCCATGATGCGCTCCATCATCAGCAGCACAAACGTGATGCCCACGACCGGTGTGGCGGCCACCTGAATAAGCGAGGTGGCATAGATGGCCCAGAGGAAAAGCGGCATGCGGAACCAACTCATTCCGGGCGGGCGGAGCTTATGAATGGTGACCATAAAATTGATGCCGGTGAAGATGGAACTGAAGCCCACCAAGAATATACCCAGCACCATGACCACCACATAGGATTCGGTTTGAATGCTAAAGGGGGTGTAAAAAGTCCAGCCGGTATCCACAGCCCCCAAGACGGTGGACAGAATTGCCAAAAGTGCCCCGACGACGTAGAGGTAGAAGCTGATTAAATTGAGCTTGGGGAATGCTACATCTTTGGCACCCAGCAGCAGAGGAAGCGCAAAGTTTCCCAAGGCACCGGGAATAATGGGAATCAGTACCAGAAACACCATGATGATGCCGTGCAAGGTAAAGACCTGATTGTAATAACGATACGCGGCATAGCTGGAGGCGACCGAGCCGGTACCGTGAAAAATCAGTCCCTGCGGCACCAGCAACTGCGTGCGGATCACCTCGGCGAGCATACCGCCGATGAAAAATGCCAGCAGCCCGACGACCAGGTACATAATACCGATCCGCTTGTGATCCAGCGTCAATAACCACGAACGGATGGTTTTGCCATGCGTGAGATAATTGTCGGGCTTGGCGGGCACCACGGGCGTATCGCCATAATTATTTCCAGCTAAAGCCGTCATTTTTATTACTCCAATATCCAAAACAACCGCGGATACAACTTTCCATCTAAATCTATTTTAGGCGGCCTATTTGGCTGCGGGAACATCCGGAACAGGAGGCTCGGTGGCCTTGCTGCTGCGGTTACTCAATGTGTTAATATACCAGATGATCGCGTTTAATTTATTCTCATGCGGATGTTTTTTTCCGGATAACTGGTACTTGTACATATTTGGCATCACGCCGGCCGGGGAACCGACAACGTCCATTTTTCCGGGATCCAGAATCATCGTGCGCAGATATTTATAATCCGCAATGACGGTTTTGCCGGTGGTAAGTTTCTGCGGATAGCCGGCCAGATTTTTCCACGTGGGGCCAACGCCGGGTTGGCCATTGACGGTATGGCATCCGATACATCCCAACGACTGATAAAGTTTCGCGCCCAAAACATGTAACGGCACAGGGTGAGGACCTGCGGGCACTTTGGCCACCGGGGTTGCCGCGCCATTTGCAGCCGCGGGGGCGGCCGAGGTCGCGGAGGCTGCGGCCTTTCCGGACGCAGACGATGCAGCCGGCTCGCTACCAGAGGGATTATTGGGTACGGGAGGCTGCGACGCTTTATTGGAATACTTGCTTAAGCTGTTAATGTACCAGACGACGGCGTAGAGGTTTTTGACATTTTTACCGGTAAAGCGCGAGCCGTAGCTGGGCATAACGCCGGCGGGAAAGCCTTTGATCAGCACGCGACCGGGATGAGTAATCATCGTTTTCAGGAATGCGTAATCAACGGACACGGTTTGGCCATTGGCGAGAACCTCTTTGGAACCGGCAAGATTTTTCCATGATGGGCCGGTACCTTTGGAACCATCGACGGAATGGCATCCTAAGCAGCCCAGCGTGGTATAAAGCTTTTTACCAACCGTTGAAAGAGGCAAAGGTTTACCGTCTTGTTCAAAAATATTGGCGGCGGCAAGAATCTGTTGCTGGAATTTAGGGTACGGCTCAACGACGACGGGCGCTCGCATTTCCGAGTGGCCGTTGCCGCAATATTCGGCGCATTGCAGCCAATAAGTACCGGGATGTGTGGCCTCCACCCAAGTGGTCATGACGCGCCCCGGAACGACATCCCTCTGGATGGAAAGATCAGGAATCCAGAATCCATGGAGCACATCTTTTGACGTCATGTTCAATTTCACGGGCTTGTCAACGGGCAGATACAGCGTGTTGCTGATGGCACCATTTTCATAGACAAACGTCCAACTCCACTTCTGGGCGATGACGTGTATGTTGTAACTGTTGGCGGGCGGAGAATCCATGTTCATGTATTCCGTGAAACCCAGCGCAAAAATTACCATAACGATGATCAGCGGAATAATAGTCCAAGTAATTTCCAGGGCATTATTATGTGTGGGAGATGGGTCGGCGATGGTCCGGTCCTTGGTGTGACGGTAGCGGATCACAAAAAACACCATCAGACCGACGATAAGTACTGTGAAAAATACTGATATCCAATACCAGAAATTCCAGAGAAACTGCACTTGCGGGCTGAAGGTGGATTCTCCGTGCGGCAGCCAGAATGCGGCCGTGAGGCGGCTTAAATCCATCTGTCCAAGGTGTCCCAGCATCTGTGAAATCATTGTCACGCCCATAAACTCCTAAACCTTCCCTGAACCTTCCGATTTTTCAGTACGATGTTTACGCTCCCACCAGACCATGCTGCCGAGAAACGCGCCAAGGCTTATTACCACGCCCACCCCGCCCAGCAACATGACGCGTCGCGCAATGGCGGTGTATTTTCCGGTGTAGGGATCAAACTGGCAGCATAAAAGCAGTATCTGATCAAAGACGTTGGTAATTTTACGGTTGCCCGCCGCCACCAGCGCCAAACGCAAATCCGCCGGGTTATAGTGAATGCCATAAAAATAATTGGCCAGCCGACCACCGGGCGTTGCAATATAAATTGCGGCGGCATGGTTGTAGGTATGGGATGCAGGGTAAAACACATAATGGAATCCCACAGCTTTGGTGATGGCTTTGATGGTGGATTCCCTGGCGGTAAGAAAGTGCCAATGCGCGGCCAAAGCTTTTTTAAATTTTGGTGAAGCCACAGCAATATAACCAGCCTTTTTATCTGCGGCAGCGGCGGGCGTATCAGTGGGATCAAAGCTGATGGTAATGACATCATAGTCGGAGCCCAGGCGGGCGGACATTTTTTCCATGGTGTGCATCAGTCCGACTTCAACAAATGGGCATACACCGGGGCAGCGGAAATAGACAAAATCAAAGATCACAGGGCGACCTTTGTGAAAATAATCACTAAGCCGGACATGCTGATTGTGTGAATTGACAAATTCCAGGTTTAGTGGAAGTCGTGCGCCAGGATGCGGCGTAATTCCCGCATTGTGAGCGTCGCGCGATTGTTGCGAAGCGGTTTGCAGACTTTCGAAGGCGCTGCCGAAAACGCGCGGCGTTAGAAGGATAAAAAGCAGCGCTGCCACGACCGTCGTTCCTGTGACAGCCAAACGGCGCGCGGACGCGTGGAACGCCAGCCGCTTTTTATTGAGCACCTTCATAAATAACCAAACTTCCTACAACTCTACGCATTCTCACACCATGGCACCGCTTTGAGTAATAGCTTGACTACTGCGGCAGTGCCAAACAAAACGATCACCGATTATAGCAATCGAATCAGGTGTATGCGAGCCACAACCGTGGATTACTTAGCCGGATTATCGGGCACGGGCGGCTGCGTGGCCTTGCTGCTGCGATTACTAAGAGTATTGATATACCAGATGATCGCATTGAGCTTCGTTTCATGCGGATGCTTTTTACCCGACAACATAGGGCCATAGGTAGCAGGCATGACGCCCGCGGGTGCTCCAGCTACCAGCAGTTTTCCGGGGTGAAGGATCATGGTGCGAAGAAATTTATAATCCGCAATGACGGTTTTCCCGTTGGTAAGTTTTTGCGGATAGCCGGCGAGATTCTTCCAGGTTGGCCCGACGCCCGGGTTTCCGTTCACCGTATGACAGGCAATACATCCAAGACTGGCGTATAACTTGGCACCCAGAACGTGCAGCGGAACAGCAGGAGCGGCAGCGCCAGTTGAGGCTGCTTCACGCACGGGCGGCAGCAACACCGGTTTGGCGTTCGGGGTGTATTGGGCGACGACCATATCCTCAGCAAGTTCGATACCAACTGTGGCTTGTTGGTGATTTCCGCCCACCCAATGCGGTTGAATGGAAGCGATTTGTCGCTGGTGAATCGCCGCCGACCATGCGCTGACACTGGCCTGTTTTTGCGCCTCGAGAATATGCCGGTAGTGATGGAAAAAAGCGATCACCCCCAGGACGAGAACCACGACAAATAAAGCCAGGAATGATCCCACCAGCAGGAGATTATGGGAATCCACATCATCCTTCTGCGTGTGAGCACCGGCTTCCGGTCGCACCGCGTGCGGAACGTGTTCGGGCGGTGAAAGAT
>JAKATV010000159.1 GCA_021818565.1 Planctomycetota bacterium | reverse complement strand
GCGGATAACCGCACTGGCCGGAGTATAACGGGAACAGGTGGGATTATTATTCTGATCGCTGTTGGACCCGAACACGTAGACTGGGCCATGGCCGGATTTGTTGGCTTGTGCGACGGCCTCAAACACACCCCGGCTGGCCGCATCAACATTCTGATAAATCACATCAATCCCCTGCTGGATAAAGGCCTGTGCCTGACTTTTAGACAATGCCGGTTGGTCCCAACTGGTGTAGGCAGCAGCGATTTTAATGGTGCGATTCACACTTCTGGCCCCGGCCGCGAATCCACGATAACACGCCACAACCGACGGAATGGCTTCGCCACCGATAAAACCGATTTTTCCGGTTTTACTTAACATGGCCGCCAGAATTCCCAGTTGGTAGGAGGGCTGCGCGAGATCAAAATTCAGCGTCAGCACCCCGGGCTTGGTGGTGTCGGCACCGCTGACGGCAAATTTTGTTTTACCCCCCATCGCTGCCACTTGCGTGGCCGGGATGAGAAATTCAAAGCCGTGACCGATGATGAGATTGTATCCCCGCATGGCGTAAGAACGCATTACATCCACCGCCCGCACGGGGGAAATATGTTCCAGAATTGATACATGGGCATGCAGTTTTTTCTTCACGACCAGAATCGCATCCTTCCCTTCCTGATTCCAACCGCCATCAGTCACACTGCCGGAGCAAATTAAGGCGATGCGTAACGGCCCTTTTATCGCAGCAGCTTTAATCCCGGCAGAGCCGGAGAATATCAACAGACACAATCCCAGTATGGCGACGAATACATGTACGTGGCGATGGGGCAGGCTTTTCATCACGCGTTCTCCGAGGACACGCCGCAGCAGACGCTAAGATCAAACGATAACGGGTAACCGCGGCAGCTATTTCTATAAAGCATTATGAACTCTGCAAACACAAAAAGCCATGGCAACGCGGGAATAAATTAAAGGCCAAAGAGACAACAGAAAAAACCGGGGGACAGGAAGCAGCAGATTAATCAAACGGGGGTAAAAAAAGCATAAAAATTATATTCCTTGACTGGGAACCCACCCGCGCTATGATAGGCATAGAGCTGCGGGGCAATTTGTAGAAACGCGGAACGGGTGTGATATGACACAACGCAGCGAGACACCTGCCTATGTTCCCAATGCCCTGCGTATGGATATGCCGGGGTATGCGGCTTTAGTTGAACTGGCTTTGGATTTGCGGTGGAGTTGGAACCGGGCGGCGGATGGCATCTGGCGGCAACTTGAACCGGAATTGTGGGCGGAAACGCGCAACCCGTGGCTGGTTCTCCAGACGGTTTCACCGGCCAAGCTCCAAAGTCTTCTGGAGAACAAAGACTTTTGCACGGAGGTTGAGGCGTTACTGAGAAACCAAAAGCTGCCGGCGGATGGCCCAACATGGTTCAGGCGGGAGCATCGTGAAGCTCCCTTGACGTGCGTGGCGTACTTCAGCATGGAATTCATGTTAAGTGAGGCGCTGCCGATCTATTCCGGTGGCTTGGGGAATGTGGCCGGCGATCAACTTAAATCCGCCAGTGATCTCGGTGTGCCAGTCGTGGCCGTGGGTTTGTTGTATCAGCAGGGATATTTCCGTCAGCATATTGATCGCGATGGCAACCAGCAGGCCTTGTTTCCGTATAATGATCCCGGCCAATTGCCGATTACGCCGTTGCGGGATGCGAACGGGGAATGGTTGCGTCTGGAAATCGCGCTTCCTGGATATGCCATGTGGGTGCGGGCTTGGCAGGTGCAGGTGGGACAGAGAAAACTTTATCTTCTGGACAGCAATGATCCCGCGAATTATCCCGTTCATCGCGGCATCACCAGTGAACTTTATGGGGGCGGTCCGGAATTGCGGCTTCAGCAGGAAATACTTCTGGGAGTCGGGGGCTGGAGATTGTTGGAAGCATTGGGATTAAAGCCGGAGGTATGCCACCTCAATGAAGGCCACGCCGCATTTGCAATTTTAGAGCGGGCGCGGAGTTTTAAGGAAAAGACCGGATTATCTTTCGAAGAAGCTTTAGCTGTTACGCGGGCGGGTAATGTATTTACCACGCATACTGCGGTGGCGGCGGGGTTTGACCGTTTTTCAGCGACCCTGATTAATCAATATCTGGGGCGTTATGCCACAGAGAAGCTTGGCATATCCGTGGGCGATCTATTGGCCTTGGGGCGGCGCGATGCGGCGGATAGCAACGAGCCATTTAATATGGCGTATCTGGCCATGCGGGGCAGCGGTGCGGCCAACGGCGTAAGCCGCCTGCATGGGCAGGTGAGCCGGGCACTGTTTTCATCCCTGTTCCCACGTTGGCCCATTGATGAAGTGCCCATAGGGCATGTCACCAATGGCGTTCATGTGCCAACGTGGCAATCGGCGGCTGCGGAGGAACTCTGGACAAAAGAGTGCGGGGCGGACTGCTGGTTGCATAAGCCGGATGTTTTGACGCAAAAGCTGCAGAAGTTACCCGATGCCCGACTGTGGGAATTACGTACCAACGGGCGAAATACGCTGATTGATGAGGTGCGCGTCCGTCTTGCACGGCAACTGGCGGCCTCGGGCAGTTCAAATCAGGAGGTGCAGGCGGCAGGGCATTTGTTGGATCCCAATGTGCTGACACTGGGGTTTGCCCGGCGTTTTGCCACGTATAAACGGCCGAATCTGCTGCTACATGATCAGGAAAGGCTGGTCCGCATTTTAACTCATGCGCAGCATCCGGTTCAGTTAATTATTGCCGGAAAAGCTCATCCCGCGGATTGGGCCGGGCAGCAATCAATTCGACAGTGGATTGGCTTTATGCGCCGCCCGGATGTGCGGCCACACGCCGCATTCTTATATGATTATGATATGAGTCTGGCGCAGCGCCTTGCGCGGGGTGTGGACGTATGGATCAATACCCCGCGACGACCATGGGAAGCCTCGGGCACCAGTGGCATGAAGATACTGGCCAACGGCGGATTGAATCTTTCAGAACTTGACGGATGGTGGGCGGAAGCGTTCTGTCCTGAAGTGGGCTGGGCTTTGGGAGATGGTAAGGAGCATGGCGATGATCCGGGCTGGGACGCCCAGGAGGCCAACGCGCTTTATGACCTGTTGGAACAGCAAATCATTCCGACATTTTATGCGCGCGATGCCGCCGGTGTTCCCACGGCATGGGTTGCGCACCTGCGCGCCAGCATGGCGCACCTCACGCCGCAATTCTGCTGCAACCGCACGGTGCGGGAGTATACGGCACTTTATTATCTGCCGGCGGCCCAGAATTATCTGGCCCGGGCCGCCCAGCATGGAGCCAAAGGTGCGGAACTTCGCAAGGTGCTAGGGATATTAAACGAGAAATGGGGCAGTTTGCGATTTGGCGATGTACATAGCAGTTCCAGCGGCGAAGGGCATATATTTGATGCCCATGTTTATCTTAATGACCTGGACCCCGCGATGGTGCGTGTGGAACTTTTTGCCAATGGCGTGAACGGAGGCGGCGTGGTTCGGGAGGAAATGAAGCTGACGGGAAAGCTCACTGGCGCAGCGGGTGGCTACGCGTATCATGCGCAACTCTCTGCCGCACGACCGGCGGAGGACTATACCGCACGCATTATTCCGAACATACCCGGCTTGACTGTGCCGATGGAATCGCGGCATATTGTCTGGCAGAAGTAGGTAGGCAAACCGATGAGCCACAGACTGAAAGCGAAATGAGTCGATGCCGCAACAGCACAACAAAATTTCCGGAAAAGCCAACGCACGGGCCATGCACGCGGTGATCAAACCCGATCAGCCGCCCCTGATTCTGACTGTGAACGCGGGATCTTCCAGTATCAAGTTCGCACTGTTTGAAGCCACTGGAAAACCAAGGCGGGTGAAAAGTGGAACCATTGACCGTGTGGGCCAGAGCGGCACGCGTTTTATAACCCACGATTCACAGGGCCGACAGCAGATCAGCCGCAGCATAAATACCCAGGATCATGGTTCTGCGGCGGAATTTTTGCTGGAGTTTCTCGGGGCACAGAAGGAATTTGGCGATGTACGGGCCATCGGGCATCGGGTGGTGCATGGGATGGGCTATTCGAAGCCGCAGCGCGTCACCGCCGCGCTTTTGGCCAAACTACACCGTATTGCAATTTATGATCCTGATCACTTGCCGGGGGAAATTCAACTTATTCGGAGCTTTCGCGAAAGGCATCCGAAACTCCCTCAGGTTGCCTGCTTTGACACTGCGTTTCACCACACCATGCCGCTGATCGCGCAAGTGTTACCGATTCCCCGGCGTTATGCGGCTAAAGGCTTGCGCCGCTATGGGTTTCACGGCTTATCCTATGCGTTTTTGATGGAAGAATTGCGGCGGCTGGGAGACTCCGCCGCTGAAAAAGGCCGGGTGATTCTGGCGCATCTGGGAAATGGTGCCAGTTTAGCGGCCGTGCGCGATGGAAAAAGCATCGATACCAGCATGGGCTTTACCCCCGCCGCCGGTTTGATGATGAGCACCCGTTGCGGAGATTTAGACCCGGGGGTTTTTAATTACCTTTCGCGCACGCAGGGCATGACGGCGGCGCACTTTGAAAATATGGTGAATCATGAATCAGGACTGCTGGGCGTTTCGGCCGTAAGCCCTGATGTGCGTGACCTGTTGGCGAAACGCGCCACCGACAAGCGGTGCGCTTTGGCAATCGACATGTTCTGCTATCAAGCCAGAAAGTGGATCGGCTCTTTTGCCGCGGCGTTAGGCGGTGTGGATACACTGGTGTTTGCCGGCGGCATTGGTGAAAACGCGCCGGTGATCCGCCAGAATATCTGCCGGGATTTGGGGTTCCTGGGTATCCGGATTAATTTCGCGGCCAACGCCCGGAACGCCCCGGTTATTTCAGTTCCGGGGGCTGCGGTAACTGTACGCATTATACCTACCGACGAAGAGCTGATGATCGCGCGGTCGGTACTCGGTTTGCTTAAAATAAAAATGAAAGGAAAGTAACGTATGGCCACGACAACACTCAGTAAGGAAATGCTCGCCAAACTTGATGCGTATTGGCGGGCGGGCAATTATCTCTCGGTAGGACAGATTTATCTTTATGATAATCCGTTATTAAAACAACCATTGAAACTCGAACATATCAAACCGATGTTGCTGGGCCATTGGGGTACAACACCGGGACAGAATTTCATTTACACGCACTTGAACCGCGTGATCAACAAATACGATCTGGACATGATTTATCTATCGGGTCCCGGCCACGGAGGACCGGCGGTGGTGGGAAATGTGTATCTGGAGGGAACTTACAGCGAGATATACCCCAATATCAGCCAGGATGAGGCGGGAATGAAAAGGCTCTTCAAGCAGTTTTCCTTCCCCGGTGGCATTCCCAGCCACGCGGCACCCGAAACGCCGGGGTCCATCCATGAGGGTGGTGAATTAGGCTATAGCATCAGCCACGCCTTTGGGGCGGTGTTTGATAACCCGGATCTGATTGCCGCCTGCGTGGTGGGTGACGGCGAAGCGGAAACCGGTCCTTTGGCGACAAGCTGGCATTCCAATAAATTTCTCGATGCCAGGACGGATGGCGCGGTGTTGCCGATTCTGCATCTTAATGGATACAAAATTTCCAATCCCACGGTACTGGCCCGCATTGAACATGAGGAATTGGAACAGTTATTGCGCGGTTATGGATGGGACCCCCGTTTTGTTGAAGGCCACGAGCCGGCACTTATGCATGAAGCCATGGCAACAGCATTGGATTCGGCCATAGAACGTATCCGCGAAATTCAGCATGAGGCCCGCACGCAAGGCAATACGATGCGGCCGCGTTGGCCGATGATTGTTCTGCGGTCTCCCAAGGGCTGGACCGGGCCACGGGTTATTGACGGTTTGCCAGTGGAAGGGACGTTCCGTGCGCATCAGGTGCCCTTGTCTGATCCGGCGAAAAATCCTGAGCATCTCAAAATGCTGGAAGCGTGGATGAAAAGCTACCATCCGGAAGAACTTTTTGATGACCAGGGCCGCCTCAGGGCGGGCATAGCGGATCTGGCACCCAAGGGACAGCGGCGTATGGGAGCCAACCGTCATGCCAACGGCGGCAAGTTGCTGCGGGACTTGCGCATGCCGGACTTCCGGGACTATGCCGTGACGGTTACGCAGCCCGGCGTTATGGGCATTGGGGACACGCATGTATTGGGGCCATTTTTGCGCGATGTGGCAAAACTTAATAGCGCACCACGGAATTTTCGACTCTTTGGCCCGGATGAAACGCTTTCCAATGGGTTGGGGGCCATTTTTGAACATACCAACCGCCAATGGGATGCACGCACCGTGCCCAATGATGAATTTCTGGCGACATCAGGCAGCGTGCTGGATTCCATGCTCAGCGAACATCAATGTGAAGGCTGGATGGAGGGGTATCTGCTGACCGGACGACATGGTGTGTTTAACTGTTATGAAGCTTTTATTCATGTTGTTGCCTCTATGTTTAATCAGCATGCCAAGTGGCTGGAGGTCACCGACAACCTGCCATGGAGGGCGGATATTGCATCATTGAATTATCTGTTGTCATCCCATGTGTGGCGGCAGGATCATAACGGCTTTACGCATCAGGATCCGGGCTTTCTGGATGTGGTGATGAATAAAAGCCCGGATGTGGTGCGGGTTTATTTGCCGCCCGACGCCAACTGTCTGCTTTCCGTGATGGACCACTGCCTGCGCAGCAGACAGTATGTGAACGTGATCGTGGCTGGGAAGCATCCATCGCCGCAGTGGCTGTCCATGGATGCAGCGGCGATTCATTGCGAAGAGGGAATTGGTATCTGGAAATGGGCGGGCAATGACGACCGCGTTGATCCGGACGTGGTTATGGCCTGCGCCGGTGATGTGCCGACATTGGAAATACTGGCGGCGGTATCCATTCTGCGGCATGAATTGCCGGACCTGAAAATCCGGGTGGTTAATGTGGTGGACTTGATGAAGCTTCAGCCGGCAAGTGAACACCCACATGGTTTAACTGATTTGGATTTTGATTCTCTATTCACAAAGGATAAACCGGTGATCTTCGCGTTTCACGCCTATCCCTGGTTGATTCATCGATTGACGTACCGCCGTAACAATCATCGCAACATTCACGTTCGCGGCTATAAGGAAAAAGGCACTATCACCACGCCATTTGATATGACGGTGCTTAATGATATGGACCGATTTCATCTGGTACAGGATGTGGTTGATCGCGTGCCAAAAGCGGGCACACGGGCGGCCTATCTTAAGCAGATGGTGCGCGATAAGCTCATTGAACACAAGCGGTATATTCAACAACATGGCCAAGACCTGCCTGAAATTCGCAACTGGAAGTGGAGCAGTGCGTAGGAGTCTGCCAGAATAATCGCCGGATGACGATCCAGGCGAGCCGGGATGATTTTGGACCACATCAAGAAGCGGCGATGATGGCGTACCTCAAGGAGATGGTATTCCGAAAGGAACTGTAGCGTTAGAGTGTACGGTTATGGATATTGGCGTATTGATTTTCCCCGGTGTTGATCAGTTGGATTTTACCGGACCATTTGAGATTTTATCGCGTGTACCGGGAGCGAAGGTCCATATTCTATGGAAAACACGCGAACGGATACGGGATGTTCACGGCCTGATTCTCACTGCCACGATGACGCTTTCGTCGTGCCCGAAGCTTGATGTGCTGGTAATTCCCGGCGGGCCAGGGCAGGAAGAGATCATGGATGATTTGGAGATCATTAATTTTATTAAACATCGG
>JAKATV010000097.1 GCA_021818565.1 Planctomycetota bacterium | reverse complement strand
GCATGTCAGTCCTTGAAGAAGGTACATTAACCGGAGAGCCGGATGCGGCAAATCCGCACGTCCGGTTCGGAGGGAGGGGAGGCCGCAATAAAAGCGGTCTTCCCTACCCCTATACATCACGGATGATGTCGCCCGTACATATTCCCACGCCCCGGATCTGGCGGCGGAATTTGCGGTTTGACCCCAAGCGGGCCTGTCGGATAAACTAATGGACTTGTCGCGGTCGATAGCCGGAGCCGATTGGCGTTCGTAAATCGTCGTGGTCAAAGCCCTTTTGGGGGATGGTGTAACGGTAGCACAGCAGATTTTGGTTCTGCTTGTTCTGGTTCGAATCCAGATCCCCCAGTTTTGGCTAAAAGCCAAAACAGAGCAGAATCGGGCTGCGGCCCGATAGAGCAGGAGACAGGAGAGAGTTGACAGGAGAGCAAATACGGCTGGGAGAAACGAGGGGCTGTCGCCGGGGTGTTAAAGTTCCTCCTGCGGTCTACTGCTCTACTCTCTACTGCTCACGCCAGTTTCCGTGGATCGGGCTGAGGCCCGATAGAGCAGGAGACAGGAGAGAGTTGACAGGAGAGCAAATACTGGGACAAGCGAGGGGCTGTCGCCGAAACATTGTTGCTCCTGCGGGCTGCTTGCAGCCGCTTGAAGCGTTTTGGGCGGGGGAGATTTCATGTGGCGGAAACACATTCTTCAGAGTTTGAAAAAAGGATGCTTTATTCATGCCGTTAGCCGCTATTATCCTCGCAGCCGGTAAATCTACGCGTATGAAAAGTCAGCGTGTCAAGGTTCTGCATGAAATATGCGGGCGGCCCATGCTGGCGTATGTGTTGGATGCCGCACGGCAAGCCGGTGTGCAGCGGATCGTTGTGGTAGTGGGCCATGACCGGGAATCGGTCATGCGGGAATTTGCGGATCAAAGCGACATTGTATGGGTGCATCAGTCGGAGCAAAAAGGTACGGGACATGCCGTACAGATGTGCCGGCCGGCATTTCATGATTTTGCGGGGGAAGTATTTGTGCTCGCCGGCGATGGGCCGCTGATTCGTGCCCAGACATTAACACACATCCTGGAAGCGCATCGCGCCCAAAACGCGGCAATGACTTTGGCGACCAGTGTAATTGATAACCCGCAGGGTTATGGGCGGATTGTCCGTGATAGCGCGGGCGAAATTCTCGGCATCGTGGAGGAGAAAGACGCATCCGTTGAGCAACACCAGATTCATGAAGTAAATCCGTCGTATTATTTGTTTAATTCGGCTCAGCTTTTCAAAGCATTGGATGATATTAAGCCAAATAATCAGAAAGGCGAATATTATTTAACGGATACCTTGGCCATCTTGCGCCGTGCCGGTCAACGGGTAACGGCCTTGGCGGCAGTGCCCGCGGAGGACATCTTAAGCATCAATTCCCGCGTGGAATTGGCCGTGGTAAGCCGGGTCATGCAACGGCGAATCCAGGCCTTTGTGATGGATTCGGGCGTAACAATTATCAGCCCGGAAAACACATGGATTGAATTTGGGGCGAAAATCGGTCAAGATACTGTGCTCGAGGCGTTCGTGTGGGTCGGGGCGGGGGCGGAAATCGCGCCAGCCAGCCATGTGGCGGCCTCGACGGTAATTGGCCGCGGCGGAAAATTCCCTGCGGAATAACCGGCGGATTTGAACGCATAAATTCGCGAAGGGTTTTAAGCGTCTGTGCGGCAGGCGCTTGATTCATGGATGAAAAACTCGGTACGGCGCGGCGACCGCGCCACCGGGGAAGTTTTGTTTTGAGAACGGCGAAAAATAATTCGCCTGGGTAAATTCGATGAATGATCTGCAACATGCACTGAAGATTTTCGCCGGCCGGTCCAATCCAGCCCTGACGAAAAATATTTGCGATCATATCGGCATTCCGCTGGGCAAGGCCCGCACGGAAAGTTTTCCCGACGGAGAGTTGATCGTCAAGCTGGATGAAGATGTCCGCGGCCGCGATTGTTTTATCGTTCAACCCACCTGCCAGCCGGTCAACGACACGCTTATTGAATTGCTGATTTGGGTGGATTGCCTGATGCGGGCCTCGGCCATGCGAATTACAGCCGTGGTACCTTATTTTGGTTACGCCCGGCAGGATCGCAAAAGTGAAGGGCGGACACCCATTACCGCAAAGATGGTGGCCAACATTATCACCGCCGCCGGAGTGGACCGGGTTATTGCCATGGATCTTCACGCCGCGCAGGTACAGGGATTTTTTGACCTGCCGGTGGATCATCTCCTGGCGTCGCCGGTATTTGTGGCCTGGTATAAAAAACAATTGCCGGGCCTGGGACGTATCGCCATTGTCTCGCCTGATCCGGGAAATCTAAAAGCCGCCAGTTATTACGCGGAAGTCCTCGGTGGCGATCTGGCCTTTATTGATAAACGCCGGCAGTCAAGCACCAAAGTGACCATGTCCGCCATTGTCGGCGATGTAAAAGATAAAACCGTGCTGATGTTTGATGACATGATCACGACCGGCGGAACCGTCGCGGAAGCCAGCAGAATATTAATGGATCATGGTGCCCGAGCGGTGCATATTGCCGCCACGCACGGCATATTCGCCGGCAATGCGATTGAACGCCTGGTCAAAAGTCCGATTGAAAAAATTGTTATCACGGATACGGTTCCACTGGAAGCACGGTTGGATCCCATACGCGAACGGCTGGTGGTGCTGTCGGTTGCGGATTTGCTGGGTGAAGCCATTAAACGCATACACCTGAATCAGTCGGTATCAATACTTTTTGATAACGGCGGTAACGGCGGGAAGCGGTAAAAATACGTCAATGAATGTAATGGATAGTTTGGTCAACACATACTTATTTATCAGGAGAATCAGCCATGGTGGCAGCAACTGAACACAAACGTCATACACTGGAAGTCAATATTCGCAGCGCACCGGGGCGCAAGGGTGCTGTGCACTTGAGGGAAAATGGGAAAATTCCGGGCGTAGTTTATGGACTGGCCAAAGAGAATCTGTCCATCGAACTAGGTGCCAAGGAAGCCGAACGCGCCATTCACTCCGGAGCGCATCTGGTGGACATAAAACTTAACGGAGCCGTTGAGCACGTGCTGATTCAGGATGTGCAATATGATCATCTGCAGTCGGTCATTGAGCATGTTGATTTCATGCGTATTGACCCCACGCACAAAGTCCGTGTCAAAGTGCCGATAGAATTCCGCGGCACCCCCAAAGGTGCCAAAGAAGGCGGTATTCTCGAAGTGCAAATTGCCGAGCTGGAAGTGGAAGTTCTGCCACTGGAAATTCCGGATAAGATTCGCTTTGATGTGGAACATTTGGAAATTCACGGCCTGGTCCACGCCAAAGAAATTCCTCTGCCGGCGGGTGTTCGCTTGCTGAATCCGGCCGATCAGATCCTCTGTCAGGTGCGGACGGTCAAGGAAGAAGTCGCCGCGGAAGCAACCGTGGCTGCCGGAGCGGCGGAACCCGAGGTTATCGGCAAGAAGCCGGCGGAAGAAGGTGCTGCGGATGCCGCTGCCGGCGGGAAACCCGCACCGGCCGCCAAAAAGGACGCACCCGCGAAAAAATAAGTGTTGGAACCGACGCCGGTTACCCGTTGGTTGCAGCCGCCTTGGCCGCATGATCCATCGGAACTTGCGGCAGGTTCTATCTTGGGAAATAGTCCGGTACACAGGCAGGACGGCATGAAACTCGTCGCCGGTTTAGGGAATCCAGGTGCGGAATATGCCCGCACCCGGCATAACGCGGGCTTCATGGTGCTGGATATACTGGCCCAGCAGGCCGGAGAACGCTGGAAATCAGGCTTTGACGGCTTATGTTGCCAGATTGCCGGCGGAGAGAAAATTCTGCTGCTGAAGCCCGCGACGTTTATGAATCGCAGCGGGCAGTCGGTGGCGGCGGCCCTGCGATTTCATGCGTTGAGCATGGCCGATTTGCTGGTGGTGGTGGATGATATTTATCTGCCCTGCGGCAGGATTCGTATGCGGGCCGGCGGCTCAAGCGGCGGCCATAACGGCCTATCTGATGTGCAGCGGCACATGGGGCCGTTTGCCAATGCCGCAGGGCAACCAGCCACGCAATATGCCCGCCTGCGGATTGGCATTGGCGAACCGGGCCGCGTGCCGCTGGAGGCTTATGTGCTGTCGGCCTTTTCACCCGGGCAATGGGCGGAAATGCAAACAGGTTTGAACCAGGCCGCGGACGCGGTACAATACTGGGCTTTGCATGGCGTAGAGAAAGCGATGAGTCGCTTTAACGTCGGCAACGAGGGTTTGGAGAAGTGAATTTTTTGTGCCCGGCGGTGAAACCCATGGTGGCGCGTGTCGCGCTGCTCGCCGTCTGGAGCGATTTGGAGCGTTTATGGCTACGCATATCCGGCAGTACGAGGCAATGTTTCTTCTCAACGCGGGTTACGCCAGCGGAAATTGGGATGCGGCAAAAGCAGAGGTGGAACACATTTTTCACCGCGCTAATGCCGAAATTTTACATCTGAAAAAATGGGATGAGCGACGGCTGGCTTATCCCGTAAAGGGCAACAAGCGCGGCGTGTATGTCCTGGTGTTTTTCAAGGCGGAAGGCCCGAAGATCGCCGGGATTGAACGTGATGCCCAGTTATCGGAAAATATTCTCCGGGTACTGGTCATCAAGGCGGAACACCTGGCACTGAAGGATATTGAAGCCATGGTGCCCCAGCAACCCATCATCGAGGATCACTTCGGACGCCACACATCACCGCGCCGCCCCGATCGGGATCGCGCACCTAATGCGGAGGCTGCCGAAATCGTTGTCGATGCGATTGAAGATACGGTCGTTGACATTGCGGATGGCAAGTAACAACCCCTCCCGCGAATAACGGCGGCATGAAGATGATCCTAAAAATCACTCGCATTGACGCGGGTGTGTAGGCAGGAGCAGTTATGGCCAATTTAAACAAAGTGTTTCTGATGGGTAATTTAACGCGCGATCCGCAGTTAAGTTTCCTGCCCAGCCAGACGCCTGTTTGTGAAATGGGCCTCGCCGTCAATCGCCGCTGGAACGGTCAGGACGGTCAGCCACGCGAGGAAGTCACCTTTGTGGATTGTGTTTCCTATGGCCGACAGGCGGAAACGCTTTCTAAATACCTCCGCAAGGGCAAACCTGTATTTATTGAAGGTCGCCTGAAGCTCGACCAATGGGAAGCCCAGGATGGCACCAAGCGCAGCCGAATGCGCGTGATCATCGAAGGTTTCCAATTTATCGACAGCCGCCCCGCCGGAGGCGGTGATTCCGCCGCCCCGGAAGATGAATCAGGTGCCCCGGCGGCCAGGCCCGCCTATCGCCCCGCGGCCCGCACCGTGCCTGCCCGGCCGGCCCCCAATGAAGAGCCGCCGCCGGAAGTCGATGCACCGCCGATTCGGGATGACGACATCCCATTTTGATCGCAGAAATAATTTTGGAATTGCAAGAAGTTAGAAAAATTTAAAAATACCGAGGTACGCTATGAAAGTTTTATTAACCGACACCATTAACAACATCGGCACCGTTGGCGAAGTCGTGGACGTCCGCGATGGCTATGCCCGCAACTATCTGTTGCCCCGCAACCTTGCCGTGGCCCCAACCGATGGCAACGTCAAGCGCTATGAAGCCGCCCGTAAGGAATACGAAGCCAAGCTCAAGCTGCTGCGCGAACAGAAGGAAAAACTGGTTCTTGCGATGGAAGGCTTGGAAATCACCATTGCCCGCGCCTCCAACGAAGAGGGGCACCTTTTCGGCTCCGTATCCCGCCGCGATATTGCCGAGGAACTTCAGAAGCTTGGACACGCTGTACAAGCCGAGGATGTACGGCTGGATGAACCCCTGCGCCGCATCGACACCTTCCAGGTTCCCGTTCAACTGGCCGGCGACCTGAAATGTCAGATCAAGGTATGGGTTGTCCGCGAAAAGTCAGCCGAAGTCCAGCCCGCGGCAGCAGCCGAATCGTCGTCCGCAGCGCCGGTGGCCGACTCCGGCGAATCAGCTTAGGCATAATCGCCCGGGGCTTTTTCGGACAAATTGAGCGATCAGGTGGATGCGGGCGCCATTGCGTTTCGCCGACAGCCACTTTTCATGTCCCAGCCGAATGTGGCCTACTATCAACTCTCACCTGTCTCATGCTCTATTGGGCCGTAGCCCAATGCGGCAGGGCGTGATAATATCTGGTCTTATGGCCATCAATCATGCTGTAACGGTGCGGGTTATTCAGGCTTTATGGCTGATATTTTGGCTTTATTGGTTGGCCAGAGCATTTAACAATAAGAAATCAATCTATCGCCAGCCGTTCCTGAGCCGCCTGGGATACGCTTGGCCGCTGATTATTGCGGCGATCATTTCCACCCATTGGTCGGGGGGAAGAATAATTCTGTTACCCGCCTCATCGATCCAGCGAGTAGTTGGGATCATCCTGTGCGCCGGCGGTTTTGCATTTGCCATTTGGGCGCGGACGATTCTGGGCCGGAATTGGAGTGGAATTGCCACAGTGAAAGAAAATCATGAATTGATTTGCCGCGGACCCTACAAGATTGTGCGGCATCCCATTTACACGGGATTGGTGCTGGCTTTTCTGGGAACATTCATCGCGGCGTGGCCGACGGTCGGCGGAGTGATTCTTGTGGTGGCAATGATTCTGGCGCTTTGGATAAAAGCACAGCAGGAAGAGAAACTCATGCGGGGCCAATTTCCAGAGGCCTATCCGGCCTATCGCCAAAGAGTTCGCAGCGGGATAATTCCGTTTTTGCTGTAAATGGCGGCGCTATTTTCGCGGTTGCGGGTGGAGGGCAGGCTGTTGTGAAGCATTCGGATCTCTTACGGCTCGGCGGTTGTGCTTTCCGCGCATTATGGACGGCAAAGAAACATCAGGACCAACGGCCCGACGGAATTTCGCAACTGACGGTGGTACTTTAATGGTTGCACCTGGCGGCTATCATTTCCAAATTGGCCGCAGCCGCGCGCAATTCTCCGCGAATGTCGGTGCCGGTGCTCACGGCTGATCTGAGAATCCGATTGATCTTTGTCTGGTAGCCGGGACCGGTACTTTTGAAATAGGCGAGGATGTCGGCATCCAGCCGAATCGTTACAGATTTCTTGGCAAGGCGGTGCGATTCACCCAAGCCGCGGATTGTGACCTCCGGGATATCGGACAAATCCACCGGCCTTTGAGCACTTCGCCTTAAACGTGCCAAGTTCGAATCTTTGCGAATCGTTCTCGCCGATTTATAAACCAATTTTGCCGTTGACGCATTCCGCATATATTTTCCTTTCACCGCAGGTGGCGTGCCGCGCGGAAACAATTCGTGTAACCAATGCGGTTCCCCGGTTTCGCTCGGTCCAGCTCACCACCAAAACGATGGACCGATCCTCCGGATGCGACGCCACCGTAAGGAACCGATCTTCCTTCCGGCTATGATCCGCATCGTACTTTTCGCATTGGTAAAATCCCGCGGACTTGTCCGCCAGAACGCAAGCCGCATCGTCGAATGAAACGCCGTGCTTTGCGAGATTCGCGGCGGCCTTGTTGCGATCCCATTCAAACCTATCATGCAACATAGGATGTTTTCCATCTTTGCATTCATAAGCGTATTGTACATACAACGTATTGTAGCTGCAACTGAAGATTATTACGCACCGCATTCCTTGCGGCAGACCGCGGGATTTTCGCAAATGACATGTCCGCCCCACCGGATAATAAGTTTCCCGCCGAGCCCCACATTGCAGCACTCCTATGCGAG
>JAKATV010000411.1 GCA_021818565.1 Planctomycetota bacterium | reverse complement strand
ACGGTACATGCTGATCCAGCGACGCCTGACAGAAGTAAAAGCGATGATCCACAATTTGCAATTGCAGGAGAAATCCCTGGAAACACAAGCGCTGAAATGTGCGCCACCAACTCCAGCCAAATAGTAATTATTCCCCGGCCTTGACAGTCGCCTGAGGCTCTGAATTTCGTCTTCCACGACAGCTCGTCATGCGTAATATGCGACGGCCAATGGTACCCGCAATTTTAATGACAGGTTGAAATTCTATGGATTTGGCTTGCCGCCCGCTTGAAACTAATAACTTTATATCGTAAAGTAATGGAGAGGTAACGCCGATCCCATACTTGGGCGTAACCTGCAATTTGCTGCAGCGGTGGAACGCCCAGTGGATCGGCTCTTAAAGATAGTGATTTATGGAACTGCGTGACGCGCTATCACAAATTGATGAAATCCGTTCGCATGTGGCGTTAAGTCAGGTGTTTCGCGGATATCGCAGTTTCAGTGCGGTGATTTCCGGAATTATTGCCGTTGTGGCGGCAGCGGTTCAACAACGTTATGTCGAACATCCCGCAACGCACCCCGGCGCTTATTTATGGATTTGGGTGGGCGCGGCGGCGGTGAGTTTAACGCTTATCGGTGTGGAAATGACGTGGCGCTGTCGCCGCATGAATTCACCCATGCAAACCCGCCTGACGCTTCTGGCCGTGGAAAGCTTCATGCCCAGTTTAATTGCCGGCGGATTATTAACTGGTGTTGTTTACACCATGGTGCCAGGGATATTTCATTTACTTCCGGCATTGTGGATGCTCTTTTTTTCAATGGGTGTTTTTGCAACCAGCCGCATTTTGCCCCGCCCGATATTCTGGTGCGGAGCGTATTATCTTGTGGCCGGGATTATCACGTTGGCTTTATCCGCCAATGGGCGCACTTTGGATCCGTGGATGATGGGAGCGGTGTTTGCGGTGGGCCAGTTTATTACCGCAGGAATGTTATATTGGACACTGGAGCGGCGGCATGGACAATCCACCGATGACAACACGTAAAGAACCCGGACGCTATGCGTATGAGGGACTTGATCGCGTTATTCACGAAAAAGCGCGATTAAGCATTGTATCTTCCCTGGCGGGCCAGGCTGACGGTCTGCTCTTTAATGAACTCAAAGAAGTGTGCGCGTTAACGGATGGTAATTTAAGTCGGCATATTTCAATTTTACAGGATGCGGCGGTCGTTGAAGTGCGGAAGCGCCTGCGCAACAACAGATCGCAGACGCTGGTTCGGCTGACTCCGGATGGGCGAAGACGTTTCCTGGAATACCTGGAGCAGTTGGAACAGGTTATTGCCGACGCCAATAAGGCTGTGCCGGCCGGTTTTCAGCCAGGGAGACTCAAAGCCGATCCGGCGGCGTAAATTTTTTTGCACTTTAAGCTTTGCAATACAAAGTGAAAGCGAGGTTAGTATGCGAGTTATTAGAGCTTCAGCCATGGGCGTCTGTTTTGGTGTGCGCGACGCATTGAAAGTCGCTGACACTGTCGCACAACCGGTGCAGGTAACGGTTTATGGCGAACTGGTGCACAATCCGCTGGTGCAGCAGCGGATGCGGCGGCGTGGATTCCAGCAGTTCGGCGAAGGGGAACACCGGGAGGCCATTCCCGATACGCCGCATGTGCTAATTACCGCGCATGGAATAAGTCAGCGCCGCACGGCGACTCTGCGGGATGCTGGAAAAACCCTCTTGGATACCACCTGCCCGCTTGTAAAAAAGGCCCATGCCGCCGCCATTGGCCTGCGGGATCAAGGGTATCATGTGCTGCTGATCGGGCGGCCCGGCCATGTCGAAGTTCAGGGAATTACCGAAGATCTATACAGTTATGATGTACTACCGGATAGCGCGGCGGTCAAAACCTATCCCCACCATAAACTCGGCATCATCTGCCAGACCACCACACCCTCCGCACGGGCGCTGGAAATTCGCGCGGCCGTAACGCGCAAGAATCCGCACGCCGAAATAAAGTATATAGATACGATATGCCAACCCACCAAGGATCGGCAATTGGCGGTTGAAGATTTATTAAATCAGGTCAATACGGTGGTGGTGGTAGGCGGGAAAAACTCCAACAATACGCGACAGTTGGTTCATCGGTGCCAGGATCGCGGAGCCGTGGTATATCATGTGCAAAGCGCGGCCGAACTCGATCCTCAATGGTTTGAATCCATAGAAGCCGTCGGCCTGACCGCCGGTACCAGCGCCTTGCCGGAGACAATTGAAACTGTGTATCAGGCACTGTTGGCATTAGCATCCCCACCAGGTGTTGCGGATGTCGATATTCCATGGCCCGCCAACCCGCAAAGGAAGAACCGCAGCACGAAGTTTCGATTGAACATGCGTGCCGCGGTTGCCGAGGATGGATATTTTGAAAAGTCGTGACTCAACCGCTGGCCGCATGGCGGGTACGGCGATTAGTTAATCGACGTGAGTCGGGCATCAATAAAACCAATCCGAGCGTGCATGCCAATCCAATCACCCATCCGGCTGGCTCGGGAACGACGTCCGTATCACTAAGGAATGTATAGGTTCCCTTTACGCCATTCAACCCCGGTGACACATAGGTGCCATTCTCCGGAACACTGGGAAAATTAAGCAAATTGGTATTGGCCGGAACGGCTGGGACATCCCACGGACTGTCCGGCTTGATGACCAGCGGACTTTCTTGAGCACCTTCCGGGAGGGTCATTGAGAAAACCGAAAAGGTGTTGCCAGAGGCCACTCCCGCCGCAGATGGATAAATCCGAAGCATGTCGGATATAGTTGGCGACACACCGGCGGGGTTGAGCCAATAGATGTCACCGGCTTGAAGGAAGACCCCGCCTGTGGAATATTCCGGCACACCATCGGGGCCGGATGCCACCGCGATGGGTGGCGAAAACGATGAGCTTGTCCCTTCCGTAATGATCATCGTGCTGTTTGCCCCGTCTTCGTGGACAATTAAACTAAACGGCGATGAACCCTGCAAGGGATCGCCGACGGGCACAGTAGCGGAGCTTGCCGTCACCGCAGAGGCCTGCAATCCGAGTATCGCCATTCCAATGGCAATGTAAGTCGATTTCATAAACAGTTCTCCTGAAAAAGTTTTGATTTCCCGCGGCCCGTGGAACATCGACGGGCAAAACCCGCGGACCGTAATTGATGTTTTCTCCGGGGGTACTGTCGGATTCCGTAACGGATCTCCCAGGCCCCAACTTTTAATTGTGACTTTTACATGCGTCACCTCCCCTCTTGCAGCATAGCGATTACGGATTCCAAATGACGCCATGTCGGCGAATAGCACGGTATGCCGACGCGGCGTGACAGAAGTTCCAGATCAGGCCGGTTTCGAGCGCCCACGGCGATCATCCGCACTTCCGAGCGGTCAAAGGGGGCAATTCCGTAATGGTGCGAAAGGCATCCGCAGTACCGTCATGGTAAATGATGCCGCTGCCACTTGCGGGGCAACAAACCACATTTGGATACATCCAAGGCCACGGGTTTCCATCGCTCTAAACCCGTGCAAAGGCTCAGGCACCCCTTTTTTTCAGCAGCCATTACACCGGATGTTTGGTGCCCGGTATATTTCGTCGTGAAACCAGCAGTAATGCCATTCCTCCGATGGCCAAGAGAACCAGCGGTGCCGGTTCGGGTGTGGTATATAACTGAAAAGCCAAGTCCTCCGAAAGGCCGGTGACCACTGCGGGGCCATCGGTCGATGTCTTATTGGGATTGTAAGTCAGCGGAACGAAATCACCTTCGTCGACGCTACCGCCTTGTGTAGAAGTTGGGGGGGTGTAATTCAGGAAACCCTGCACGGCATCATCTCCAAAGTGCCAGACCGGAAAGGTTCCGGCCGCATTAAGGTTGGTTTCGCCTGGATTAGCCAACAGGTCTTGAATAGTATAATCGCGGTTATGCCATCCCCATTGTTCGGACGTACCAGATGGGAACAATCCGGCGATCTTCAACCAGTAGACTGTCCCTGCCGCTTCCGGGAATGGGTTCTGCAACAGTGCTTGATATTCAAACAGATTGTTGGTGGGCCCGACAGCCGCTTCCGTAAATTGACCCGGTGCCAGAGGCCCTCCTGTGTTGCGCGTAACCGTCTGCGCCAGGAGCACAGATCCCGGGTGACTGAAAGCTCCGCTGGGAGATGCCGGAACATCCGATTCAAATGAAAGCAGGAAATCGGGTACCGGGATGGGCGGCCCAGTAACAGCGGGAGTTGGAATATAGGATCCCCACCATTGTACGCCTATCACCGGAGTGTTGTGGTAGTCGCTGAAATCGTCGGCTGCCCCGGTTCCCACATAGACGCCGTTAGCATTTAATGTGGCAGAGCTGAGTTCGTCATGTCCGAAATAAGCCGCGCCGTTGATCGTGACCCCATTGAGAGGCCACTGACTGAATTTTAAGACGCCGGGAAGCGTCGCGGCATTGGATGTAACGGCTGTCAATCCTGCCAGGATAATGACGGCCATCAACGTGGTTTGAACAGAGAACTGGTAACAACGCAACATAAAGCACCTCTTGATACATTCCTCACGCCACCGCCGGGCGACCACCACCCGACATCCGGCTGTGACTTAAATTTCAAATATCATCCGCCGTATCGGCGAATCTGCAGCACCGACGCAACGGATTCAACGTGCGGTGTTACAGCCATACGTTATAGTTGCAGGGTGGATGAATTTCACAACCGGTAAATTGAAAAATTCTCATGTTTCAAGACGGCGGAGAGTGTTGAAAGGATCCGGCGTTTGCGTTTGCTGATGGCCTGCTGGGATACACCCATATCCGCAGCCACCTGCGATTCGGAACAATGTTTCCAATATAGCATTTCAATGAGCCGTCGGTCAGGTTCGGAAAGTTTTCCAAGAGCATTGGGAATACTAGGCAGCATTGCGGCCGATTCATCCTCCGGATCATCCTTTTCCACCGGCTCGCGGACGACAGTCAGACCGCAATGCCGGGCAAAAGACCATTCCTGACGATAGCGATGTAGTACACTGTTGTGAATCCGATTATCGTATGTATTCAATATTCCCGGTGCGGGTACTGATTTGTCCATCGTCTGACAGGCAATGGCCGCCAATTCCGCCTGGGCTGAAGCTTCTTCCAGCCACTGGCACCGCGACCAATTTGGCGGTACTTTCCAGCGTTGTACCCGCGCCATGCATCGGCTCACCGCATTCTTGTTCTCAACCATATCCATACGGCACCTACCTGTATGTGCGTTATATGATCGGAATAAATTTTCCTCTCTTGCTCCACCACCTGCCGCCGGACTGGGGCTTGCAACCGGTGATCGGAAAATCATATTTTTGCTGCAATACACTGGTAAACGTTCACAGCGGTGTGGAAAACCACTGCGCGCCGCTACCGCGCGGCCATGCAGGCGCATACGATGATATTTTGTCGCAGGAGGTGCTGTACTTAACGCGATTCAAGCATCCCCCTCGCGGCTCAATTTTTCTACTACGCACTAGCAGTAATGCCATTCCTCCGATGGCCAACAGAGCCAGCGGTGTTGGTTCGGGCACGACCTGCACCAAAAATTGATAGCCGTTGATACCATTGAAGTTGTCGCTGAACGGGCCGGCATGATAAACCTGTGATGTCAACACCGGCGTTCCGGGGAAATAAATGGAATCGCCGAAAACGGAACTTGGCGAATCCGCAGTGGTGAAGGAAAAGCCCTTGAGTGTGGTTCCGGCGGTAAGATAACTCCCCGAACCGTCGGCTTGGAATTCAATGGAGGCACCCTTTTCTCCCAGCGCTCCGCCGACACTTTGCGAGTCTGGCCCGTCCTCCCAGCCGGTAGGGGCTGATACTGAAATGGGATTGGAGGCAAGATAGCTCTGGTGGGGGATCCAAGCAAACCAGAATGTGCCCACAGTGCTACCGTCGGTGCTTGTGTTGGTCAGCGACAAGCTGTAGGTATATTGCTGCTGGCCGCCGACAAGTTCACTGGAGGCCAGGGCAATGGTGGCACTGGCAGTTTCCGATCCGTAAGCTGGCGAGGCTACCACCGCTGATAGTCCCAGTGCCATCGCCGCCACAGCCGCAGAGGTTGCGTAACGATGAAAAGGCTCAATCTTGAACATAAGTAGCACTCCTATAAAAGAATTCGTCACGCTTCGCGTACGGGCGTGATCACACATTGGATCAACGAAAAACCCGCATCATTAAAAAGCCAAACGAAATCAGTTTTTACCCGCTGGAGGTTGTACCGTTGGTTTCCAGCCATTGCTGCAAGAAAATAAACGAAGGACCGGCATAGGGGTTAATTCCTATCGCCTTCGTGTCACTAAGAAGCGTCCCCCAGCCTTAGCGGAAACTGGAGAATGGCGTAGTGTAACAGCCTCCGGAAGTGGTTACCGTTTTAGTGCCTGATCCTACGCCGGAGTATGCCGGCGAGTTGCCCAGCCCGTTGGCGTAATCGGTTGAAAATCAGCTGTACAACGCCGCCGATTGGCCAAGCTGCGCCGTAGAACCAAGGGTCAACTGCAGGTGAAGGCATTTATAACGAAACCAATAGTCATTCGCTGTCGGGACCAGTGTGTGCGTTGTTTCCATTGCAAATCTCCATGTATAGACATCTAAATGGTATGATCCTGATGTCTCGCCCGCCCCAAAACGGCGGCAGGCGTTCTGGCCTGCCGCCGCGTTGCCCAATCTCTACGGCTCCTCTTGCTTCAATCTCAACCGCTCCAAGTTGCTGCGTCGAGCCGCTGGCACGGCCGGTAAGTGCTGGCGTCAGCGGTTTGTTAGCGCACGGATTCTTTGCGCTGTCGGCGAATAAGTAACAGCGCTCCGGCGGCAATGCCCATTAGCGCCAGTGTTGCTGGTTCCGGTGCGGCCGCCGCCGCCCCAAGTGTATACGTGGTGCTCGGGGCACTCTGCGCCGCTACTGTCGCGGTAACCAATTCATAACCCACCGTGTCCACAGTCCCAAGCGACACCGTCAGGGAATTAGAAGGGCTGCCGCTGGCCGCGAGGGAAAAAGAGGATGAGTCCGGCACAGAACTTCCTGTCGGAATATCGAAGCTGTCAATCGTGTAATTATCCAAACTGTTGTTAACCCAATACGCTACATTGGTGTAGTTGACCGCAAAAGGCTCGCTGTTCGTAAATGTCACAGAAGCAACGCCGGTAAACTGGTCGCGTGTAATCCCGATTACTCCGCCCATTGTCGCCGGTGTCGGATTGGTTGCAGCCGCGACTCCGTTGACCGTCCAAGTTCCGCCCGTAATCGTGGATGGTGTAGTGCCCGCCACATCCCTCCATCGAACCTGCGCCTCTGATCCTCCGCGAACACTCATCCCCGCGGTGGAGGGTACCAGGTAAGTGTTCGCCGCCGCGGGTGGTGCGGGTTGCAGTGTTCCGGCGTAAGTCCCACCCGGGCTACCATAGGGTGACACCTTCATGCCACTGATCTGCCCGCTGAAGGTGATTGCCAAATCGTTGGCGGCGGCACCGGTGTTGTTGGCCACGTCCTGCCGGAAATAAACCCCTGGTTGGACAACTTGGCCAAGAACCACCTGCCCTGCCCAAGTTGCTGCGCCGAACGCCGACGCTACACCAGCAGCCAAGGCCACGTTCCGTCCCATGTGTGCGGACCTCCTAGCAAAATTCCGAACGGGCCGATTGTCATCACGATAAGGTTTGCTCGTGTACATACGCGAGGCTCCTATAAAAGAACTCCGAGCACCGCAACCCGGTGGCTCCGAATCGTCGGAGCCAAGTGGCCTGTTGCGATGCATAACTA
>JAKATV010000490.1 GCA_021818565.1 Planctomycetota bacterium | reverse complement strand
GATCTCAAATTGATCCCAGCGGTCATTTACCGGACACCTTCAGCCGGTATTGGCGCAATGAAGCGGCGTACCATCATTTTCCGGGTTATCCGGGCGTGTTTAATCATCGCTGGCAGGCCGAGCCGGCTTATGCGGGCTTTCCCAGCGGCGTCGGAGCGCGCTGCAAATTTGTGGAAGGCATTCACGTTGGATATCGCTGGTACAACTACAAACATATTCGTCCACTGTTCCCCTTTGGTTTCGGGCTTTCCTACACGACATTTGCGCTAAGTCATCTGAAGGTGTCCTCAAGCGGTGATAGCCGACAACGGCTAATTATCGCGCATGTAACAGTGACCAACACCGGCCACCGCGCCGGGGCGACGGTGGTGCAATTATATGTGCATCCGCCGCTTGGCGACTTGCCCCGCCGCGTCGTACAAAAATTGGAGGGCTTTGCGCGAGTAACCTTGAATCCCGGTCAAAGCAAAACGGTAACCATGCGGCTGAACTGGAAGGCTTTTGCCACGTTTGACACCCGTGAAAATTCATGGATTGTTCCCCCGGGGGCCTATCGCGTGGCCGTGGGAACGTCCAGCCGCAATGAGCCATTATATAAATCGGTGGTGTGGTGATTGCCAATTGCTCCCAAGCGGCGATGCTGTTGGCGTCGTCGTGTGGCTGACTGTTGAGGAAATAGTACCATGAAAATTGTGAAAAGCGGTAAATCAGGCGCGTCGGAGAAATCACCAAATGTATCCAATGTGGGTGCCCAGTGCGGAACCGGTGCAGCCGGTAGCGTCGTGGACCGAAGGCGATTTCTCCATATATCGGGCTTGGCGGCGGGAACCGCGCTGGCTGGCGCGGCGGCGAAGGCTTATGCGCTCCGGCAGGCCGGTGCCTTGGAAGCCGCCGCAGACCGCCAGCTCGCCCACGCAGAACCTTCAGTCACTGGAGCCGCGTTGACAGCCAGAAAAAAAACTATCTTTGGCATCGGTTATGAAACTTGGTTTATTCCCGGTGTCGGCGGCGGTGGTTGGGGTACGGCGGAAGCCAGACCGGTATTGGGCCATTACTCTTCTCTGGATCCGAAGGTGATTCGCCAACATGCACATTGGATTCACGGTGCCGGGTTTGATTTTATTTTAATCGACTGGTCGAATAACTTGGGCGGCAACTGGACCAACGGAGTCGCGGAAGGGATCATCGGCTCCACCGTGCGCCTGCTGGCGGAATATACCCATTTGAAGCGCCGCCCGAAATTCGCGCTGTTGCTGGGGCTGGATAACGGCAGTTGCGCCACGCCGGAGTTCCACACGCAGATTCAACGCATTGAGCGAGAAATCCTGGCAAAACCCGAATACGCCCGCCTGTGGCAGCATTTTGACGGCAAACCGTTATTGGCAATTTTCCCTGAACCATCGGTTGGTATTCCACCGGCCTATCTGGCTCCAAATTTCACTGTGCGTTTTATGGGCGCGTTCCATGAAATTACGTTGAATCCGAGAGGTGCTTGGAGTTGGGTTGATCGTGCGCCGATTATAAACGGCCCGGCGATTCCGATATTTCCGTTTCAAGACCAATCCCTGCGGCCTTGGAAGGTGGGAAGTGGTTGGTCGCGGGCCCACCAGGCGAATATGGGAGCCTACGCCACCTGTCCCAAGGGGACCGGCGGCGCGCTGGTCAGTCCACCTTTTACCGTAACCGATCGCATCCTGACCTTCAATTACAGCGGTGTGGACTATTGGGTGTACTCCCGCCTGCGTTTTCCCGGAGGAAAAATTCCCGGCGGCCAGAGTCTCTTCGTGTTACGTGACGCCGCCACCGGTGCCGTTTTACGCCGCGCTTTTCCGCCGGGCATGTCCCAGTTCACGATGCGGCAATGGAACGTGGCGGATTTAATCGGGCGGCGGGTGATTTTTGAGGCGATGGCCGGGGCGGCCGCCGGGCTGCCGTACGGGGGGTCCCTAGGTTTTGGCGGATTGGCTTTTACGCGTAACGAACAGATGGTCGCTTCGGTCGCCTTGGGCGGTAATGAAGCAGGCGGCGGCGCATGGCTGGACTGGGACGCGCATCTGCGATGCGCCGGAGCTACGCTGGTGGAATATATGGCCGCCGCCTTCCGTTATGAACCGGAAGTCATCATGATCCAACAGTGGAATGAATTTGCAGGGCCGGATCAATATGGCGTGGAATCTAGCAACGACATCGAACCGACCGTGATTCACCGGCTCGATGGCCCTTATTCCGATGGGTGGGGATACTATTATCTGGATTTGGTGACCCAACTGATTCGGCAGTACCGACAGGGATTCCGTGGGCCTCAAGTGCTGCTGGATACGCGTTATCCATGACGTTTGTCCCTGCGGACATATTTTGGGCGATGTTGATACCGCGATGAGTCGAATAATCAAGGTCCAATTATTTCAATAAGGAACTGGATTATGAAAAACGAGCCGCAATCATCAAAACACACGCGGCGAGCGTTGCTTAAGCAGTTCGCTCTGGCGGGTGCCATTTCGACGCAGCGAAGGCAAACCATGGTCCCAGTTTCGTCACTGGGTGCTATTTCGGGTGTGACCCAAAACCGCGGCGTTCTGCAAGTGGACATCGGCACGGTTATTCTACGCGTGCAAATTCCCGCGGTAGGCGTTCTGCGATTGGACCTGCTTGCCGATGGAAAAAATGACCCGCATACACCTGTGCTCGACCCGCACGCCGAATTTCCCGGCGATCCTTCGACTAGGTTTGAAACCGCCGGTGATCCTATTCGCGTGCACACGGATCAGTTTCAGGTCCGCATCAGCCGCAATCCGTGTCGTCTGACCATATTGGACAATGCGGGCAATGTGTTGTTGGATCAAACTGCGGGTCAGAGCATTTGTGTGGATCCCAAAAATCAGGCGAAAACAGGTTTTTCGTTCCGGCATGGCAAACGTGATAATTTTTACGGTATCCACAACTCCGGATGTTACTCATCATCTCCATTTCAATATCAGATATATCCGTTGCCCATGCTCAAAGCCGGCGCGGGTGACCATATTCAGGCCTATGACGTTTCGGCGGCGAAACAGGCACCCGGGCAGGCCACCACTCTGGTTAAGCCTTTTGTTCCCAGTGACATCTATGAGGTCAAGGCCTCCTTGGAAGGCGGCGGCGGGGCCCCCTTCGCTTGGACCACGGCCGGCTACGGCATTCTGGTGGATTCCGATGGGGGCTATTTTCAGGTGCGGCCCGAGGAGATTGGCTTTTACTACGGGCATCCGGAGATAAGCGACTATGGCCGCCATTATTTTCGTCCCAACAGTTTGACCGTCTTTATATTCGTCGGAGCGCCACCGGATATTTTCCGGAGCTTGTCGCTGGTTTCGGGCCGAATGCCCCTTTTCCCAAAATGGGGCTATGGCTTTACCAATTCGCAATGGCACATCGACCAAGGTCCCTTGCGGCGCGTGCTAGAGATCTACCGTGCCGACGATATTCCGATTGATAATTTTACCTTGGACTTCCAATGGCACGATTGGGGAGCCGGCCACTATGGTGAGTTTCGTTGGAGCCCGGTTCGTTTTTCCGAAGCGCTGTATCCCAAGGATAACCCCAACGCCCTGATTAACTGGACCCGGCAACTAGAGTGCAAGATCACAGGCATCATGAAGCCTCGCATTATTGTCACTAATATTCAGAATAAAAATGCGCCGCTGACCACGCAAGGTGCGGCGGCGAAAAAGCTGGGATTGTGGTTTCCGGGTGAGACCCCCGAGCCGGAAGGTGAACTCAACAACAGTTGGGAACATCTGACTTCCATTAACCTTGATTTTTATAAACTAATCTGTCGGCAATGGTTTTGGCGCGCCACATGGGCGCATCAGTGCATGCAGCAGGGAATCGCCGGATTCTGGAACGATGAGGCCGATGCGCCGGAATTGGGTAATTTTGAATTCCTGCACATGCAGCAGGCCTTTTATGATGGTCAAAGACAAAATCTTCCTGCCAAACGCGTATGGTCGTTGAACCGCAATTTTTATCTTGGTTCACAACGCTACGCCTACGCGACATGGTCGGGAGATATCCTTGGTGGATTTAAATCCATGCGACTTCAATCCCTGCACATGCTAAGCACGATTAACCTTGGACAGATGCGCTGGGCCCAGGATACCGGTGGCTTTTATGGCGTGCCCACTCCGGAACTTTATACACGCTGGTTTCAGTTTAGCGCGGTGTGTCCGATACTGCGGACACATTCGGCGGGCGATCCGCGGCAACCGTGGCTTTTTGGTGATCAAGCCTGTGCCACGGTCAAATTGGCGATCCGTCAGCGCTACGCCTGGTTTTTTTACACCTACGCCCTTGAACACGCCGCTTGCACGCAAACGGGGATAGGTATTGTGCGCCCCTTGCTGTTTGATTATCCCGCGGATTCCACCGTTAGTAACATGACGGATCAATGGATGTTCGGAGATTGTATACTCTGCGCCCCGGTATTGGAGAAAATGGGTACGGGAAAAGGTGAATCCACTACGCGCCGCGTGTATCTACCTGTCGGCGAATGGACGGACTATTTCCGAGGTGATCGCTATAGAGGCGGCCAATGGATCAATTATGCGTTGAATCCCGGAACTTGGATGGATTGGCCGCTATTTATCAAGGACGGAGCCATCATTCCGACGGCGATACCAGTAAGAGCCATTCACACCGCCAAACCGGAAATGATTTACCTGGACGTATTTCCTACTGTGGCTCCATCTTCCGGCGAATTTTATGATGATGACGGGGAATCCTACGACTACGAACATGGGAAGTTCCATCGGCAGATTATCGCAGCGCAAAAGCAAGCCGATGGTGTCCGCCTTCACATCTTCGCCCGGGATGGCAGCTATACATCTACCGTTCAATATTTTATCGTTCGTTTGCACGGACAGGCGGCCAAGTATGTACATGTCGAAGGATTGGAGTTGCCGCAGGTAGATGGAGCACTGGTGCTGGTCAAGGCCGCGTCCGGCTGGCATGTGGATGTGGATGTGTACGGTCCGGTCACGCTGGTGAAGTTGCCGGCGGGGATTAAACACGATCTCGTCCTTGAAACCAGTGGCCATCAGGCCATCCGCAAAACGGTGGAAGTGCTGACCGCTGGTGACGCTTCCCTCTCCGGCCCAACTCCTGATACCCGGACCGGTATCAACACCAATCATCCTGGTTATACCGGCATCGGTTTCATCGCGGGATTCGGTGTGCCAGGTGCGGCGGCAACGTTTTATCTTCGCCGGCGCAGGGTTGGGAAATACGCCGTCCGATTCCGGATGGCTAATGGCACGGCAACTATGCAAACGCTAAATGTTTATGTGAGCGGCATATTGTATGGCACGCTGAATATTCCGGGCTTGCAGGATTGGAATGTCTGGGAAGATTTGATGATGTACCTGCCCCTGACGGCCGGGAATAACACCATCACGATCCGCCACGACCAGGGCAATACGGGGCTTGTTAATCTCGATTCTATCCAAGTCCCTTGGGCACCAACGGTGGATTGTGATACAGCGCCGTAATCTTTTAAATAACCGTCCACCACCGCACTGACGGGAGGACTGATGGTTTGAGGGCACGGGTAACGTAATGGGTTGGGATTCTGCCCCGCCGCCCAATGATGAGGAAAAAAGCGTGAGCGTAATTTTTGACTTGATTTTTGGATTGATTTACGGATAGTTTAGTATAATTGGGTGATTGTAGGAAATAATGTTGATGATACACCGGAGCTTCTTATACTTCGGGTCGTTTGCCGTTGGAATGGTAATGACCAGTGCGGGCGGCGCGGCGGTTGGTGCTGCGGGCCTGCACATAACAGCCGCCCGCACGGCGGTTCCGGAAGGTGGAACGCTGGTGGTTAAAGCCACCGTCGCGCCATCGCAATCCGGGCATGCGGGACTTCAATTATGGCCGTATGTTAACGACCGGCAATGGGGCGCTGCGGCCAAGTTGGACCGGCACGGCGAGGCGACACTGATGCTTCCGTTGCCGCTGCCGGGAACCGACCGGATTAATGTCGTCATACGTTCCGCTGTTTCCCCCGCCGACTGGATATGGTCCCACAAACTCGCGGATCATCAGAGCGTTTATTTCCAGCGACGATTCCGCCTTGGCCAAGGCGTCAAAGCGGCCGGGATGTTGATTACCTGCGATGATGGCTTCAGAGCCTGGCTGAACGGACATGAGGTCGGCACGGGTGGTAACTTTCAACATGTTCACCATCTCCGTCACCTTGGGCGATTCGTCAAGCCGGGCGAAAATGTGTTGTCGGTTCGGGGTTACAATGACATCGGCCCGGCGGGCTTGCTGGCGCGCCTGACCATTCACACCGCCGCCGGCAACAAAGTGATTATCACCAATGGCTTCTGGCATTGTTTTGCGGCCAAACCCGCCGGTTGGCCGGCCGCCGCCGGATCACCAAAACTCGCACAGCGCGTGCGGGTAATCGCCCAGGTTGGCGGGGGCGTATGGGGCAGATCAATTCGGGACTGGCCGGGTATCCACAGCCGGGCGGTCTTCCCGGTTGGCCGACCGTTGCCGCCCCGGGCGTTGATCTCCAACACCGTGTCAGTACGTGTGATGGCACGGAAATTAACCGTGTCGGCGCATCGGCGGCACTTGGTGGGTATGGAATACGAACCATGGTTTACGCCGCTCAACGCGACATGGAGCACGGCCGAAGCGATACCGCTGCTGGGAAAATACTCCTCTTTCAATCCCGCTGTCATCCGCCAACATGCGTTATGGCTCGACCAGATGGGGATTAATTACATTTTAATTGACTGGTCGAATAATCTTTGGGGCAAGACCCGTTTTAGCCAGCGACCGCCCGGCGCAAAGCAGTTAATCGCCGCGACCACTTTGTTGTTGAAAACCTACGCCCAAATGCGGCGGCATGGCCTCGCCACACCCCAAGTCACACTGCTGCTGGGGCTGGATAACGGTCCCGTGACCACCACCACCGCGATCAATGGAGAGATGGCGTGGATTTACCGAAAATACATTCAGAATCCGCGCTTTGCGGGATTATGGCTTTATTACCACAAAAAACCGCTGATCGTGCCATTTAACGGCGGAGGACCGGCCTTCCTAGCGGGTAGATTGGCGGCCGGCGAGCCGCCGATCAACACCCGCGACTTCACCATCCGCTGGATGGCATCGCAATTGCAGAGCGCTCCCGGCATGGCCCGCGCCGGTTACTGGTCCTGGATGGACGGTTCGATTCAACCGATACCGACTTACCATCACGGCAAGTGCGAAGCGCTGACGATCACCCCGGCTTTTTTCGCCAACGGCGGCTGGCTGGCCCCGTCGGCGCGGGCCAGAGACAATGGATTTACCTACATCAGGGAATTCAAGGCCGCGTTGCAATATCGCCCGCATTTTCTGACGATCTGCCAATGGAATGAATTTGCCGGCCAGCCGATTGATCATGGATATGGACCGCAACATAACAACTATGTCGATTGTTACAACCTACACCTCAACAATGATATTGAGCCGACCTCGCTGACCGCGTGTGCATATCGCGGCTGCGGCGGATGGGGCTTTTATTACCTGAATCTGACGCGGGCGTGCATCAACCTGTACCACCAAAAGGTGCCGCGAACAACAGTCTTGGCAATCGGTTCACCCGACCGCAATGCGTTGGTAACCGGACGTACGCTCCATGTCCGATGGGCGTGTATCGGTAAGCCACCGCAGAGCTTTACCCTGCTGCTGGATGGCAGAAAAATCGCCAGCCACATAAGAAGCGCAGTGCGAGCTTACACCGTGAAAACC
>JAKATV010000453.1 GCA_021818565.1 Planctomycetota bacterium | reverse complement strand
CACTCCCGCCGGTAACGCCCAATCACGATCCTGAGGGGGAAAAAGACCGGTTACAAGCCCGGCATCTGGCACTCTGTCTGGTTATCACGATGACCCCATCGGGGCTGCGCAACTCCTGCTGCCGAGAGCCACCATCTTTGTCCCAGCCTTATTTGTTCTACGGTGCAACTCTCTAAATTCGCCTGTTCTATTGGGCCGCTGCTCAATCCAATTGTCCGGTTATTGATCACTGTGCATTGGTCATTGATCACTGTAATTGGCACCTTCACAATTAGCTGGGCCACACCCGGACGGGGGACAGGGGTGGGAAGCCGATCCACCCCGGCGCGCCCGGGATAAACTCCTTTGAGGAACCCGGCGAGTCGAGATGCTCTCAAGGGGTTCTTCGGGATTCGCGGCCCTGTGCCAAAAAATATGGGCACACCCCATTCTCCCAACTGACTGCGGAAATCCTTGCAACAGATCTTCCACGCCCATACACTTTCGGGTTAACATCGTCGCAAAAATTGACGGATGCGGAAGTATTGCGGCGGCAATATCCGGAAGATGAGAAATGGAGAATTCTGTCATGGGCAATTTGTGCCGGCGATTGGCTTCCCGAAATTTCCTCGGGGTAATGTTTTCAGCCATACTTGCTGTGGGCATTTTTCCCGGTAAACCAAGTGTGGCCCAAGCGGCATCGATGGCAATCGCCGGTGTGACCATACATATTAATGCGGCCAAGGGGGATTATCTTTTTACGTCCGCATCGCCCGCGTGGACATTTCGCGGTACGGTAGGCTCGGCAATGAGACATATTCAGCGTTCATCGGGACGCGACAATCTGGGGGCATTCAAGGAAATTAAATTCACCTGGGGGCCAACATCTCACCCGCGCACCGGCGTCCTGAAATGTTACATGCACAGCGGCACGTTGCTTGCCGGTATTACCGGTGCTTCGCCGCGCACGGTATTTCCTGATTTTACTTCCATTCCATCAAAGCTGCGGGTGCTGAGTTTTAAGAACGCGGTGTTCGCCGGGCCGGAATTTCACGCGCAGGCTGATTCCATGCCCTGGGTTTTGTTTAATCGCCACGCCGATACCGCGATTATTTCACCAGCTTCGGCATTTCTTATTTCACGGCTGGCCGGCAATGCGAAAACCAGTATCGGTGCGGAGCTAAATCCGAATGTTTCCGATTCCGCCGCCGCGCGCATGCGGTGGACGATTCTTATGATGGGCCACGGCATACGGCGCACGCTTAATTTCTGGGGGCATGCGCTGGACAGACTATACAATCGTCCGCGCATCGGTAATGAGGGTAATGTGGTTCTACGTAATTTTGGCTATTGGACAGATAATGGCGCATGTTACTATTACAATTATGTGCCCAAGCTCGGATATGCCGGGACATTGGAAGCGGTGGTGCGCCAATTCGAGCGGCATAAGGTCCCTCTGGCATATATGGAATTGGATAGTTGGTGGTACCGCAAAAGTGATCGCTTTGTCGATGGGACACTCCTCAAAGCCAAGGCTGGAAAATTTCCCCCAGGGCGCTGGAATATTTACGGCGGCATCTGGCAATATCGAGCCTCACACCAATTGTTTCCACAGGGACTGGGCGCATTTCAAAAGAAACTCGGCGTGCCGCTGGTTTGCCACGGTCGATGGATTGATCCGCATAGTCCGTACCATAAAAAGTACGCCATTTCAGGCGTTGCGCCGATCGATCCGGCGTGGTGGAAATCCACGGCAGATTATTTCGCTCGAAGTGGGGTCATCGGCTACGAACAGGATTGGCTCAATGACATTTATCAATATTCACCTGCCATGCAAATATCACGCCATGTTGGCGATGACTTCACGGGAAATATGGCCGCGGTACTGGCGCGACATCATATGAGCCTGATATATTGCATGCCGCTGCCCCGGTTTTTCCTGCAAAGTGCGGCGACGCCGAATCTTTCAATGATTCGCTGTGCCAGTGACTATTTTATTCAACAGCGCTGGCGGCATTTTGTCTACACATCCAGCCTCGCGCATGCGATGGGGCTGTGGCCATGGACAGATACACTCATGAGCCGCAATACCGGCGATATTCTTTTAGCCACTTTATCCGGCGGGCCGGTTGGTGTGGGCGATCAAATGGGACATGAGTCCTGGAGCAATATCAGAAAAGTGATTCGCTCCGACGGTCGAATCGTAAAGCCGGATGCGCCATTGCTTCCAACGGATCAAACAATTATGGCGGAAGCTGCGGGAAAGCATCGCCCTTTTGTCGCCGACACCTGTTCAAATCAGGGAATAAAAACAACCTATGTGTTTGTCTGGCGGCAGAAGGGCGACCATCCGTCCGTGCGCATCAGTCCCACGGAACTGGGCTTGCCCGCCACTGGCCGTTACATCGTCTGCAACTATTTCACCCACGCGGTAAGGCATTTTGATGCTAAGCGCCCCTTGACCATTAATCTGCATGTCAACCAATGGCAATATGATATTGTCGCCCCGCAACAAGCCGGCGGCATGGCTCTTTTCGGTGATCTGAACCAGTTCGTGCCAATGGGCCGCCAGAGAATCGCCAAGGCTGCTGTACGAAAATCCGGCGTTAGCCTGACTGTCATTGTCGCGAAGGGTGAAAAGTCGGTTGTCATCAGCGGATACAGTAAGCATGGCATTTCAGCATCCATTCGCGGTGGATCAGTTTCCACCAGCGCCGACGGCCAAACCGGCCTGTTTACCGTCACGGTAAGCCCCAGCGCCAACACCCCGGAACAGAAGGATTATCATAAACCGATTCAGGAAATTGCCGTACAACTTTCCAGCCGCTGAGGATTTATCCAGGCACAACGCGCAGCAGCTTCGTCTGAAAGCGGCGCATGAGGAACTTGAAGGTGTTAACATGGCTCGCCAAACACTTCCCATTCAGCAAATCGTAGATGGAACTTCTGTGGGGCAAAGTGATGGTGCGATCGCCTGCTGTGCCATCACTACTGATCATCATCAGGCTTCCATCGGTTTCAAAGGCATCGTTGGTGTTCAGGTAAACCGGCACGCCAAGGTGTGGGAAAAGTGATCTCCAGAACGCCGCGGAAGGCCGTGGATCCCCGATAAAGACGGAGGTGTATTGTTTGTGCCGCAGCAGGGCAACCGAGACGGAAGGGGAATGGTCATACGTCGCGAGAGAAATGGCGGAAGGATCCACCACGGCGAAGCTGGGGGTATCGGCGGCATGACTGAAAATTCCAAACTTGGCAACTGAGGCGTTGAGTCCCGAAATACGTTGCTTTGGAAGCCCCAGTCTGTTTCCGACGGTAACTTCGCTTCCGGGAAGTGCACTTGGTGGCATCAGTCGCAACCCCATGCCGACAAGCCTACTGGCGGCGGCCACGTCAATTTTTCCATGCCTCATGAATCCCGCGCCGTAGAGCCAAATGAGCGTACGCCCGTGCGATTCCAATTGGGACTTGATTTCCCTGCGCAAAGCAGCACCTACGTGCCAGGCGTTGAGGAAAATAATAACCTTTGCAGGTGGAAAATGGCGGTTGGCAATATCGGAAAGCAGGTAGCATCCAACACTGGTTCCGCATCGGAAGAACTGCCCAGGATTGAACGTAAGGGCACCCAAAAGCGGCATGTCTACAGGCCCGACGCGAGCATAATAGGAAGACCGCTCGTCCAGAATGACCGCCACGTCAGGCTTGTACGGGGATTTTCCACCATACTTCACGTATATTTTGCGTAGCGTGCCAATATTTTTCCATATTCCACTGCTGTTTAACCATCCTTTTCCCTGCAGGTCCATCCACCACATTCCCATGCGGTGAATCAGCACCTGGCCGAAATTTCTGCGATGAACGTCAATGGTCTGGGTGAGATTCGCACATCGGGCGTAAAATCCGGGACCAGAATGCTTTGTGGTATCTAGAAACGTGCTGGTGTCATCTTCCATCATCCACAGCTTGCCATGCAGGGCAGCGCTGTCCTGCGCCCCCTCGAGTGGTGGTGCTCCGCCGGGCTGCCGGAAAGCGTAATCCACAGGGCATGCAACTGCATCAACGTAGGGGCACCGAAGCAGTTTGCCCAGCGCGTCATCGGAACTGTTGGGCGTGGGAAGAGAAAATCCGTAGCCGTAAAAGGTTACAACCAGAGAGTGGCCGGCGGTTTGTTGCTCGATGACCCTGGCGAACTGGGATATCCGGTGAACGGCCATGTCGCTTTGATACCTCATATAGTCAATGTAGCGACGCTCGTCAGGGCGATAAAACGGATAGGCGTTGGCGGCTTGTGGCGGAGGAACATGCGCCAAGCTGAAACGGATATGCTTTTGGTGCCATGCGGCGCGCAGCACGGCGTTTGTCTTATACCGCCGCCGCAGCCATTTTTTGAAACCCGCCTCATTGGGTTTGGAATAATCAAATCCTGGCCGAATAGGTCCCCAATAATTGGGGGTAAACCACTCCCCGGTGTTCCCGTGGCAGAGGTGGTAACCGATTACGCGACTTGCGAGAATTGGGGAAGATTTGACGTGGGCGATAAATACTTTAAGGTCATTTGCGACGGCGTGGTACCAAAGACGGGACGCCGGTGAGCACTGGGGACGTTGTCCGTCGGCGTACTTAACTAACTGGGATGGATGCCTAGCGTCAAAGCCCGGCACCCCGCACCAGACTCGCGGCAACAACCACGCTTTGGGGTTGTTCTTGAGGATAAACGAGCAGAGTCGGTCCAGGGAATGGTGGATAAACGGATGAGCTGGATTTGGCAGGCCAACTGGGAATGTGACAATATTAATACCGCGCTGTGCGGCAAGCCGAATTTCCGCAGCCGATTGCGCTACGCTCCGTTGATATTGAAAATTGATGTAGACGTAAAGCGCCAAAGGGGGAACTCGCCGCCCCGCGATAAATAAATTTGGACAGCCGTCAACGGATCTCACGCGTGCATCAATTAACGTATGAGCAGTCGCCGCTGCGGTACCGGTGCCCGCGAACGCCAAGAGGCAAGCGACAATCCCGCAAGTTGATCTGAACAAAAGTATTCTCCTTTAGAGCGTCCAAGTTTTCACATTTGGGCATACGGGCGCAGACGATCAAGCCTAACCGCCGATGTGCAACGACTAATTAAGCCAGCCCCCTGCGGCCCGCCTACTTCGCCGCGCGGGGGCTGGCTATCCGATGAATCTTTCAGGCCCCGGTGGGCGGCCCGGATTGGCTCACCTGGCGCTGTTGTGTTGTCAGGAATATCACCTGATCGTTACGTTATAGTAACGTAGCGTGTTAGCTTGGACCGGAGCGGCGTGGCCGTCACAGAAGACCGCATTGGCATACCCGGTGTCGGCGTTGGAGGCTCCTAACCCCGCGCCAAGGCCTGGAACATTGACCGGTGTCAGCCCGTGCCGATAGCGGAGTCCGCAGGTATTCCAGTCCTCGGCATCGGTGTTGCTCTGGCCCTCCGGCCAGCCCGCCGGGATCACTTCGGTCGTGGGTGTGGTGGTCGGCAGCCAGCCGGGTGTTGTCCAGTTAAATATGGCCTCGCTACTTCCCTGCGGGGCATCCTGATTGGCATCTCCCATCATAATGACGTGCGAAGGAGATTTGATTTCAGCATCTCGGACCATGCTCGGTTCAGGTCCGCCGCCAAACCACCAAGCTGGCTCGTTTACGTAGACAAATATGTTGGGGTTGGCACCATATTCTACAGCTTGCAAGAGTGTGGGCGTTATATCCGCCGACGGGCAGTAAAATAATGCCTGCCATTTCTGGATAACTGGCGGGGTGTAGTTGTTTGGAAGATTCCACCATCCGACGTAAGGTACGTTTCCGATATAATAATCATTCAGCATATCGAACCAACTGCTGCCGGCTGCAAGGTCACCTGCCCCGGTTCCTGCGTTGTAACCATACGGGTAAATTCCAGCACTGGTGTTTACATATTCTTCTGTAAGTTGTCCCAATGACCGCAGTTTTGCCGTACACTGTATCGCTTGGGCATCCTTCTGGGCTGCGGCAAGCGCGGGGAGCAGAAGTGCGATCAACAGCGAAATAATGGAAATCACCACTAAAAGTTCAATGAGGGTAAAACCTCGTTTAATGGATTTTGCGAAGTAAAACATAAACCGGTCTCCTAAAAAAACTGGGTACATGCGTTTCGGGTACAACTCCCGACGGAACGAGAATCCATAAGGGAGGTGTGACCACACCATGCTTCCGCGGTGTGGTCACACCGTAACGTTAAACCACCCTCCTGAAGGTTCGTCGGCTGCATAGCAATGCCACGGATCCCGCCGCTGCCAATAAACCAATCACCCCCGGCTCCGGCACTGCTGTGACGGTGACCGCTTGAATTCCGATATTAGCATACTGGCCGGTGCTGACTCCGGTGTCCGTGAACGTCAGCGTATCTCCGGGTGATCCAGTAATATTCAGCGTCAACACGCCGGCTTGGCCGCTTTGGGGCAGCGTGGCAGCCGCGTTCGTGTAGCTACCACCGGAACTCAGGCTCGCGGAGATATCGTGATCCGCATTGTAGGCATTGAGGTATACATCCATGGTCTCCGATGTCCCCAGGAGTGTCTGGGTAAAAGAGAATGAAGATGGTGTAAAACTGGAATAGGCGTAGACATTGGAAGTATCCGAAGAAACCGTCGTTCCACCGCTGAACGACAGGAAATTTAGTCCGGTGGCTGGCTGTATGGTGGTACTGGATGAGAAATAACCATCGACCAGGTTACTACCCGTCAACGCCCCGAAGGAATTCGGGCCTCCGGACATCGTAGCTGGAGTAATTGGCGAAACCGTCCCGGAGGCGGAGATCCCGTAGTAGGCCCAGTCCGAAGCACCGGTGCTGATGTCGATGGGGCTAGCCGCGGAACTGGAAGGGGCCGCAGCTAACGTACCGGTAATGGTCCCGGCGCTGGCGCCTGGTGCAGAAACCGCAATGCCCGCAATTGTGGCACCGACTACCGCAGACATACTTACTGCGGTTAGAACTTTGTGTGAGAAGCTCGAAAACATGGTCATTTCTCCAATAAAAGGTACTCAAATTTGCGCTCCCTCCTAACCACACGGCTAGAATAACTGGAGCAAAGGGGCCATAACATCCTTGGCCTTGGGTGTAGTGTGTTAGCCATTGGGCTTTGGGTGGCGAAAAATCCGGATGATCGGATTTCGCCGCGTCCCCGCGCCACGCTGCTGCCAAGCCTCCTTTCCTCTGCGACGGCAAAGTCAAGTTGTTCAGACTTCTGGTCAAAAAGTTGACGAACGATAAGGAAATGGGCGCTTCCGTCAAAGCGACTCCATTTACTGACCTGAGATATACTATACCGATTCAGATTAGCATAACGCGGCAAAACTATAAACAGTCTGCGCAACGCGTTGCGATGGCACCCTGCTTTCATCCCGGCGGATATCGCCGTGCCCGAGAGCTTGTGTGGTTGCATTGAATCCGAGCCGCTAAGCGGGGAGTCCGCCCGCGCTCCAAGAATATCCCGTTTACGGCACTGCCTGGGTGTTGGTGGTCCAAGGGGTCCACTATCGCATTGACGCACCTTGATATTCTAGTGTAGGGTACTGCAACTGAAATTCAGGAGACAAACGTGGCCGAAAAACGGATCGCGATTATTATTGAGTTGGCAATTGGCTACCGCGAGGATGTTATCGGGGGATTCCTTCGCTTTATACAAAACAAGCCCGATTGGATATACCAGGGGTGCGAGCTTCGCCGCAGTGAACTACTCGCACTTCGTAAATGGCGGCCGGATGGAATTGTTGTTGGATTTCACGACCAGACGATGGGGCAATTGCTGAGGAAATTTGGTGTGCCCGTCGTGGACGT
>JAKATV010000320.1 GCA_021818565.1 Planctomycetota bacterium | reverse complement strand
ATTCAACTGGCCGCAGCATCACCGGCCGGCCACCTTCATGCCCGTCAACTGGACCATTGAAGAACATCCCGATGGTGGTCGTACGATCTGGTTGAGCGATCATGATCCGATGAATCGGCTCAAGGGAATGCACGGCGTGTGCTTGCGCCCCGGTTTGGCACGCGTCGAACTCAAGGTCCGGCTTTTTAATCGAACGCTATTACCCCAGAGTTTCCTCTGGTGGGCCAATGTCGCGGTACATGTGCATGAACACTACCAATCATTTTTTCCACCGGATGTGCATATGGTGGCGGATCATGCCCGCCGGGCAAATAGTGAATTCCCACTTTGCCGTGATCATTATTATGGTGTGGATTATGGTCGCCGGGCCAAGCACGGCATTCCTCCCGATCAACTGCCGACGCATTTTATACCACCGGGTAATTATCCGCCGAATGATTTAAGTTGGTATGCCAATATTCCCGTGCCAACCAGTTATATGGCCATCGGTTCCAAGCATGATTTCAGCGGCGGTTACGACCATGCCCGGCAGGCGGGTCTGATTCACGTCGCCAATCATCATATCGCTCCTGGAAAAAAGCAGTGGACGTGGGGCAACCATGATTTCGGCTACGCGTGGGACCGCCATCTTACTGATTCCGACGGCCCCTATATCGAACTCATGGGTGGTGTTTTTACCGATAACCAGCCGGACTTTTCATTTCTCGCTCCCGGCGAAACGCGGGCGTTTACACAATATTGGTATCCCATACGGGAAATTGGCCCGGCGATTGCCGCCAATGAAAGACTTGCCATAAGTTTAGCAGCCGCCGGTCAATCGCTGCGCGCGGGCGCGGCGGTGATTCAAGCTTATGATCACTTGACGGTCACCATTAAACACGCGGGAAAAATACTTGGCGAACATAGCGCCAAAGCCGATCCCTCCCGGCCAATCTTATTTTCCATCCCGTTGAAAAGACGCATTGATCCGCAGCGGCTTGAAGCAATTGTTTGCGATCAGAATGGCAATGTTCTGCTGCATCATCTCCCGGAAGTTCAAACGCAAACCCGCGTCAAATCCTCGGCACAGGCACCCGCTACAGAACCGCCGTTGCCGCCGGATGTCGGCTCAAATGATGAACTGTATATCATCGGTTTGCATCTCGATCAGTATCGCCACGCCACGCGCTATCCGGAAATCTATTGGCGGGAAGCGTTGCGTCGCGATCCTGGCGATAGTCGGTGCCTGAATGCGATGGGATTATGGCATCTGAAGCGTGGCGAATTTACGTTGGCGTGCGATCATTTCCAACGCGCCATCAATCGTCTGACCAGCCGCAATGCCAATCCGTACGATGGTGAATGTTTTTATAACCTCGGCATAGCGTGGCGATTTTGCGCGAATGATGCGCGGGCGTATGACGCATTTTATAAGGCGACCTGGAATCAGGCATGGCAGGCGGCGGCCTTTTTGGAGCTGGCACGCATTGATTGCCATTGCGGTCATTGGGAAGCCGCCCTGCAACATCTCGATAAGTCGTTACTGGTCAATGGTGAGAATCTCACCGCCGCTAACCTCAAAGTTATCGTGTTGCAAAAATTACAGCTCCACGCGCAAGCCGAGGCGCTTTTACAGGGCATATCGCACGTAGATAAGCTGGATGTGGGCAGTAGATTTCTACGGGGCGAAATATCAGATGTTCCCACACAGGAACGCCTTGATTTGTCACTGGATTTAGCGCGAGCGGGCCTCTGGGATATGGCGCTGGCTGTATTGCCTGACTCGCAGGATACTCTGGCCCCCGGCACCGCACCGTTGGTTGATTACTATCGCGGATATTTTTTGCATAAAAGCGGCCAGACGGCCCAGGCAAAAGAAAGCTTTTCGATCGCGGCGCGTGCCAATCCTGATTGGTGTTTTCCAGCTCGGGTGGAGGAAATTCTGATTTTGGAAACGGCCATTGCCGAGAATCCAGGCGATGGGTTGGCTCACTATTATCTGGGTAACCTGCTTTATGATCGTAAGCGCCACGGCGAGGCCATCAAGCAATGGGAAACAGCCGCGCGTTTAAAGCCTGATTACAGTGTTATTTGGCGAAATCTGGGCATTGGTTATTTCAATGTGCTCAAGCAACCGGCCAAGGCCAAGCGTGCCTATCAGCGAGCCAGGCAGTGCAATTCGGCCGATCCGCGCCTTTTATACGAACAGGATCAATTAGCCAAACGCATGGGAGTAAAAATACATGCCAGATTATCCGCGTTAGAGGCAGGCCGGGATACTGACCGAAAAGTTTTTTCGTCCGCGGAAGATGCTGCGCAGGATAAAATTATGAAAGTCCGGCGGCCGGCTGACTGGGCGGAACGTGATGATCTGGCGATCGAATATTGTGCGTTGTTGAATCTGGCCCGGCGGCATGAAGAGGCATTGGCTGTTTTAACCAGCCGACACTTTCAACCTTGGGAAGGGGGGGAGGGCCGCGTATTGGAGCAATTCGTGCGCGCGAATTGCGGTCTGGGCCGCGATTTATTGCGAAAGGGAAAAGCTGCCGATGCATTAAGGTATTTTCAGTCGGCACTCAAGCCGCCGGAAACCCTCGGTGAAGCCCGGCATCCACTGGCGAATTGCGGTGATATTTATTTTTATCTGGGGCAGACCTATGCCGCACTTGGCCAAAAGGCGCAAGCCCGGCAATGGTGGCGTCGCGCGGCGAGCACCCGTGGTGATTTCCAGCAGATGGCGGTAACTCAATATTCCGAAATGACGCTTTACACGATTCTGGCCCTGCGGGAATTAGGAAAAATGCAAGCGGCGGAAAAGCTGATCCGTGCTGTAACGGCCTACGCCAAAAAATTAGAGTGTGCCCCAGCCAAGATTGATTATTTTGCGACATCCTTGCCGACCCTATTGCTTTTTGAAGCGGATATGCAGGCACAGCAGCAAAATACCGCTCAATATTTGCAGGCGCAAATGCAATTCGCACTGGGCAGAAAAGGCGCTTGCGCAAAACTGCTGGCGCGAATTGTAAAATCGGATCCCAGTAACGCTCCGGCGTCGGAACTGTTGGCGGAAATTATGCAAGGTCCGCCTGCCGCCGGAAAGCAAAAGTCGCAACGGCCCCCAAATGTCGCCGGTTTTAAACTGCTAAATAAAAGGAAATGAAAATGCGCAGTGAGTCCGTGCCACAGGAACCCGTAAAAGTGCGTCTGGGCTACGTCGTTGGCATTGCCTCTGTGGCGGCGCTGGGAGGGTTACTTTTTGGTTACGACTGGGTTGTTATAAGTGGGGCCAAGCCATTTTTTGTGCCGCATTTTCATCTCGTAAATGCGACTACCATTGGCTGGGCGATGTCCTGTGCGATGCTTGGCGCACTGGTGGGTGCGCTGGTGACCGGTTGGTTGACTGATAAATTTGGCCGAAAAAAACTTCTGGTGGTGGCGGGGCTGCTTTTTGCCATATCCTCCCTCCTTACCGGCTGGGCACCAAGCTTTGTCTGGTTTGCGTTTTGGCGCATTGCCGGCGGCGTGGCCATTGGCATGGCTTCCAATTTGTCACCGCTGTACATCGCCGAAGTTTCTCCGGCGCACCTGCGCGGACGGTTGGTGGCTCTGAATCAGATGACCATCGTCATCGGTATTCTCCTGGCCGACATCGTCAATTGGTTGATCGCCCAGCCCATTTCCGCCCACGCGACTTCCTCCATGATTGCGGCATCATGGGATGGGCGAATCGGCTGGCGGTGGATGTTCACGGTCATCGCAATCCCCTCGCTGATATTCCTCATCGGAGGCTTGGTGATTCCTGAAAGTCCACGCTGGCTGGCCAAGCAGGGGCACCTGGCCCGTGCGCGAGCGATCCTTGCGCGTATCGGCGGTGAATCCCATGCGGACTATGAAATATCCGCTATTCAAGCTACTTTGCGGGGCGAGCAAATAGGGCGGGTGAAACTTTCGGACTTGCTGTCTCCGGGAGTATTAAAAATTATCGGCATCGGCGTGCTGCTGGCGGTATTTCAGCAGTGGTGCGGAATCAATGTGATTTTCAGCTATGCTCAAGATATCTTTCACGCCGCCGGCTACCACGTCAACGGCGTACTCTTTGATATCGTTATTACCGGAGCGGGAAATTTAATATTTACCATTGTGGCCATGGGATTGGTTGATCGCCTGGGACGGCGGCCATTGATGCTCATCGGGGCCGGCGGCTTGGTTGTCACGCACACCCTGCTGGGATTTGCCTACTATAAACATATTGACGGCTTGCCAATCGTGATTTTGGTCATGGCGGCCATTGCGTGCTATGCCATGACGCTGGCACCGATTACCTGGGTTTTAATATCCGAAATTTTTCCCAATCGCATTCGCGGCACCGCGATTTCCATCGCGGTCTCCGCCTTATGGATTGCCGATTTTGTTCTCACTCAGACATTTCCATCCCTGAAAGCTGCCGTCGGCACCGCAGGGGCTTTCTGGCTGTACGCGATCATTTGCGCGGCAGGGTTTGGTTTTGTTATGGCGGCAGTGCCGGAAACGAAAGGTAAATCGCTGGAGGAATTGGAAAATAATATGCGCAGTTAATATTCCCAGACAGTTCTCTTATTGCATCCGCTGGACCAATGGGAACAACGCGCAGCAGCAAATACGACCACGCGGTGGAAGGGGGCAAAAGTTGCCCGATAGAAACCGGTGCGGAAACAGTTTCATTTGAATTTTTTACGATTCTCGGTCATATTATGGCTCACGCGGGCGAGAACGCCACTAGCCCGCGATTTGAGGTCGTTGTTGAACCCTTCTTCAGGAGTGCCATAATGTTGCGTAAAAAGCTCGGAATTACTGCCGGTAAATATAGTCCCGGAAATCTGCGGCAGTTCACGTACGGTGCCGTGGCGTGCCTGTTCGTGGCGGCCAGTGCGGCATGTACGGCTCAGGCCGGTGAATATATTCCCGTTAAGCTTTCCGCCAAACAAGTTGATGCCAAGGCCAATGCACTGCTCAAGCAGATGACCCTGCGCGAAAAAGTCCGCATGATGGCGTTTGAGAACATCCTGGACGTTCCGGGTGTCGAGCGTCTGCACATTCCAACGTTGGTCATGAGTGACGCATCCTTGGGTGTACGCCGATTCGGAGCTTCAACCGCTTATCCGGCATCCGCGGCTCTGGCGTCAACATGGAATCGAAAACTGGCATTTTTAGAAGGTCGTCAGATCGGCAGTGACTGCCGGGCACGCGGCGTGCATGTCATCTTCGGTCCCGGCGTTAATATTGTGCGCGAGCCGCAAAATGGACGAAATTTCGAATACCTGGGTGAAGATCCTTATCTCTCTGGACAGATGGCCGCCCCCTGGATCAGAGGTGTGCAATCGCAGGGAGTTGCCGCATGCGCCAAACATTACGTAGCCAATGAACAGGAAACCGATCGCATCGATATTAATGAAATTATAAGTAAGCGAGCCTTGGAGGAAATTTACCTACCGCCGTTCCGCGCGGCCGTGCGGCAGGGAGATGTCTGGTCAATCATGGCGGCGTATGATCAAGTTAATGGTGAATATTGCACCGCCAGTAAATTCCTTCTGACCGATGTGCTTCGCAAGCACTGGGGTTTTAAGGGTGTCTTGATGTCGGATTGGGGAGCGTCTCACGCCACGCTGGGGCCTCTAAAAGCGGGGATGGATTTGGAAATGCACCGCCCGATTTTTTACAACATGCTCACCATCCCGCCCTTGCTTAAATCCGGCAAGCTCCAGATGTCAAATATTAATCAGCATGTCCGCCGAATATTGCGCATGATGGTCGCGTTAAATTTTCTCAACCGTCCGCAAACCAAAAAGGACATCCCTCTTAATAATCCCGCCAGCGCCGCCGCCGCAATGAAAGTTGCCGCTGAAGGTACTGTACTGCTGCGCAACAAGAATAATTTTCTACCGCTGGACAAGTCAGAAATAAAACACATCGTCGTGCTGGGACCCATGGCATCGCCCGCAGTTACCACCGGTGGCGGCAGCGGATACGTTATTCCCATCGCCACGCCCGTGAGCATGTTGGCGGCTGTTAGAAAGGCCGCCGGCAACCACGCGAAAGTAACTTACATTCCATATATTGGCCACGGAAAAGCCTACTGGAGTCAGAACGATTTTTATGCCCCGGATGGAAAACCGGGCGCGGAGGTATGCATACTGGCGGCTAAATCAACATCTGTTCCCCCTATGGTACATGATGTCAAGAGTTTGAATTTAAGCTGGGAACATTCTGGGGAATTACCCCGCCACGTTGGTCCCGGCTTTAGCGCCCAATGGGTTACGGAAATTAAGCCTCACAAGACTGGCAATTACATGCTGAAGTTTTTCTGTAACGCCGGTAATGCTGAAGCTTTTCTAAACAAAAAGAAGATTATTGAACAGTGGCGGCCCCGGCCGGTTATTCCGTTTATGGATGATTATCATTTCGTAAAAGGGCACACATATCAGTTGATTATTCAGTTGCAGCCCAACGAAAAAAATGGCGTAATGTTGCCCGGTGAAATGAAAGTCGGCCTGCATCGCATACATGATCCGATGTTAACCAGCCGGCAGCGCAAAGAAATTAAATCCGCCGACGCGGTGATTACCTGTGTGGGTTACGGTCCGCGTCTCGAGCACGAGGATTTTGATCGCTCGTATCACCTGCCTTCCGCGCAGGGGCGTTACATTCGGGAAGTTGCAAAACTCAATCCGCATCAGGTGGTGGTTGTCAACGCCGGTGGGGGCGTGGCGATGAGCCGTTGGATTCATAAAATCGCGGGCCTTGTTTACGCGTGGTACCCTGGTGAAAACGGCAATACGGCTGTAGCAAATATTATTTTTGGAAAAATTGATCCTAGCGGCCGCCTTCCGGATACGTTTGCCCGAAATTGGCACCAGCAGCCGGCGTACGGCCACTATCCCGGCCATGATATTTACGGCTTGCACCCGGAAGTGCATTTTGCCGAGGGAATTTATGTCGGATATCGCTGGTATGATAAAAAACATATTTCCCCCCGTTATTGCTTCGGCTTCGGATTATCCTATACCACCTTTTCCATCGGAAATCTGCACATTTCCGCACAAGGTAAGGGGAAAGCTCGAACCGTCACCGTTACGGCCAAAGTAACCAATACCGGCAAGCGAACCGGTGCGGAAATCGTGCAGTTGTATATACGTCCCCAGGAAGACCGGGCCGATCGCTGTGTGCAAACCCTCAAAGGTTTCAGCCGGGTGAATCTCAAGCCCGGACAGAGCAAAACCGTGACCATGAAATTGGACTGGCGTGATTTTGCCTATTTCGACACCAAGGCTGATCAGTGGGCTGTTCCCTTCGGAAAATACCAGATCGCTGTTGGCTACAATAGCCGAGATATTGCCGCTACGGGAATGGTGGTTATGCCGTAAACGGCATTTGAGGATTATGCCCGATTTTACAATTACTGGTACAGAACCCTCGCCGCACATTATGCCCAGCGGCGTTTTCTAAGCCCCAGTATCCCCAGAGCACCAATAGCCAGCAGAGCCAGAGAGGCCGGTTCGGGCACCGGTGAGGCGTTGCTGCTGCCCAGCATCGCGGCGTTAGCTGCGGTGGTGACACTTCCACCGGTGGTGTTGAGGTTATTAAGAACAATGGCCAGGTCCGCATTGGTAACCGTTCCACTATCGGTAAAGTCGCCCTTACTCCACAATCCGCCGGAGGGCTGATTCAGATTGCCTAATACCGTGGCCAGGTCCAGATTATTTACCAACCCGTCACCATTGGCGTCTCCGGGAATTCTCTGCATAACCGCAAAGTTGCCTGCGGAATCACCAAGGGTGCTTCCCGAATGATTCAATACCGCC